>CAZCVM010000079.1:0-8351 GCA_964501965.1 uncultured Leptospiraceae bacterium
AATGATAGAAAAAAATGTGGTTTTTTTTATATTTTTTGTATTAATATTATAAGAATTATTGTAAAAATTATCTATAAAAAACGAATACAAAAAAACAAATCATTGGAATGAAATAGTTGGATTGATATTGTATGAACCCCCAAAAAAGTCAAAGCCGTAAACAAAGAGTCAAACTCATCAGCAAAATTTTATTTTTGACAATTCTGGTATTGCCGTTAATGGGCCCAAATAAAGCCCAAAATAAAAAATTCTCATTGCAAAATATTTGGGACGAGAAAATCGAGGTATCGAGTAGTTTTGGCGAATACCGCAGCGATCATTTTCACCTGGGTTTGGATTTTCGCGTAAAAGGCAGGGTAGGCTTGCCGCTTCGTTTGCCCAAAGCAGGGTATATTGATTCTCTGGGCAATGATCCCAATGGCTATGGGCTTTATTTGACAATACAGCACCAGGACAATACATATAGTCGGTTTGCGCATTTGCAAGATATTATTCCATATATATGGCAAATGCCTGATTATAGCGAGTACAAACAGAAATGGCAGGACAATCAAAAGTTTTATTTTCAAAAGAAGAACCTGGCAAAATTGTTCAAGGCTGGTCAAACAATTGCATATTCAGGAGAATCCGGTGTTGGGCCGCCTCATGTCCATTATGAATACCGCGATCAGCAAAACCGCGCGGTCAATCCAATGAGCCCAAGAATCAAAGCATTGACGATCAAAGACAATCAGCCGCCCGTATTTTCGCGTTTGTTTATACAACCCATGGGCGGTATTTCTTCGGTAAATGAAAAATACAGTAAACAAGAATTTCATGTTGCCCGGATTGGCCGCAATCGGTTTCGGGTAAATCAAGCTATTCAGGCAAGAGCGCAAGTGCGTTTCTTTGTGGCAGGATTTGACAATGCCAATACGGACAATGTTTTGGGGTTTTACAAATTGACCATGTATCTTAATGGCAAACAGGTCTATCATGTCACTTTTGACAAAATTGATCCGCGATGGGCGCATCGAATGGGCCTGGTTTATGATGTGGAAGAAACATCGTTTCATGGTATTGTCTATGTGTATCGGTTGTTTGCCGAGGCTCCCGCAGCCTTGTCCTGGCAAAAAGGCCGGCCATATATAGATTTATTGCGATATCCCAAAGGCAAAAACAATGTTCAGATAAAGGCTACGGACGCAGCTGGCAATACCTCAACATTGTATTTTTCCTTTTTCAATGATTTGCGGGCCAAGGACAAAACATTTTCTTTGCCAGACAAAAGCAATGTCAAGCCGGATACACCAGCTACGATAGCCGGCAAAGCACCGAATCTAACGGCAGTGTATCCTGTAGGTGCTGTGCTCTCCAAATCTCATGTTCAATGGAAAACATACGGTACGAGAAGTTCCATTCCGCCGCAGATGGAGCAACTGGGCAAGGCATTTGATCTTCGACCGCGCGGCCAATATTTGGAAAAAGATATTCAAATCCGTTTACCTATTCCGTCTGAATTGAAAGGACTCAGAGATGATCAGGCCGGTATTTATCGGCTGCATGAAAGAGACAACCGTATCACTCTGGTTCGGTCTTTGTCTCAAGAAGATATTGATCAGGATTTTATCGAGTTCTCTTCGCGTCAGCAGGGATTATTTGTTTTTTTACGGGACAATGCCAGGCCACAATGGATTGGCTCTCATTTCAATCCAGGCGCGTACTATACACCGGAAAAATTTATCCCCGGTGTGTATGTCAAAGACAAAGGCAGCGGTATTGATCCAAAATCTATCCAGGCATTTTTAAGCGGCCGCAAAATCAAAGCCAATTACAATCCAAACCGCAATTGGATATTTTTTGACTTTGATGAAAGTGACAGGAACTATGGCGCGTATCAACTTAAGCTCAGTGTCAAAGACAAGGCAGGCAACAAAAGCAGTATTTTTCAGGCAGATTTTTATTTGCGCAAAGACGATGGTTCTGACCAGATCATAGCTTCCTCGTCTGATAAATCGCAACGCAGCCGGTTTCAAGCTGATTTGGATATAAACAAGGAACAGATTCTTGCAAGTATTGATGGTATTTTTTCTGTGCATTTTCCCGCTGGTTCTATACGCAGCAAGGCCATGGCGCGGCGCATTTATATCCAAAGGCTAAGTGTCAACAAAATACCAGCAAAAATTCGCTGGAACTTAAAGGGCGATTATGTGTATATTGTATATATTCCACCGCGTTCTTTGACAAAAGGCTACCATGTACAATATAAATACACCGGAGCCGGCCCCAAGACGGGTTTGGTTTTGTTGACTCGTCAGGTTGTTCATTACACGCCGCAGCAATACAATCAAGGAACGCAAAGTTTTATCAGTCAAAAAATGAATAAAAGGGCGACGTTCGGTATCTACTATGATTCTTCTTCGCCGGAGTGGGGCAATACGTTGTTCCAGGAAAAAAGAATTTATGAAAAACACAATATCACGATTGGTTCTTATATTTTTGATCAGGGATTTGGGGTTGATCCGCAAACGATCCAGGTTTTTATTGACGGCCAAAAATTTCCTTTTAAGTACGACAAGAAAAAGAAAAAAATTGTTGTGCTAGCAAAACCCAAAGATTTGAAAAAAGGATTTCGAAGGCTTATCATTCGGGCCAAAGATTTTGCGGGCAATCCAACAACAACTCTTGACAAATATTTTATTATCCGGTACAAACCTAAGTGGGGACATTAATTTTTGACGGAGCTTCTGGTCATGCGGCTGTTGGACCCGCATGACAAAGGTATTTTAAATAGGACGAGGTAGTATGTTGTTATTGGCTTCAGATTTAGATGGAACATTTTTGCCCAATGGTGAGAGCGCGTTCAATGAGGATTTTTATCCCATGTTTTGTCATTGGTTGGAAATACGCAGAAAAAAAATAAAATTGGTCTATATTACGGGAAGAGACTTTGATCTTGCTTTGGACGGGATCACGCAATATCAAATTCCGGAGCCGGATTTTTTGGTATGCGATGTTGGCGCGTCTTTGTATATGCGCGTGCCAGTAGAAACGGATATAGCAAAAGATATTTCCAAAGATTTTCATTGGAAATTGTCACCGATATGGAAACAAAAAATCGAAACGGATTTTTTGGGTTTTCAGGCAAAGGATATTGCTCAGTGGATGCAGGGTATCTCGGATTTGTATTTGCAAGAAGAATCACGGCAAACTGATTTTAAAATCAGTTTTTATTATGATTGGCAAAAAGACCCTGCTTTGATTATTGACCAGGCGCAAAAAATATGCTCGCAAAATGGCATCAACGCCCAGATCATTACCAGTATAGACCATACAAACAAAAAGGGGTTGCTGGATATATTGCCGCTATCTGCGAACAAAGAAAAAGCTCTGGATTTTTTGGTCGAAGCGTTGCGTTTAGAAAAAAATCAGGTTATGTACTGCGGAGATACGGGCAATGATTTGGAACCTTTGACATCGTCTTATATGTCAGTGTTGGTTGGAAACGCGGATGATTCATTTCGCGCCATGGTGCGCCGGCAAGCTGAAGAGCGCGGTACTTTGGATGCGACATTTTTTGCTCAAAAGCCGTATGCCCAGGGTATTGCGGAAGCATTGTACCATTTTGGCTGGATAAAGCAACCACTGGAAGACAAATAATGCTATTATTATATTTTCAATTGCTAAATTTTTAAGGAGTAATACAATGACTATCCCAAAAAATAAAATTTATGATTTTGATATGAATAATGTCAAAAAAAAACTGCTTGATTTATTTCGTAAAAAAAATCGTGAGGCTACAATAGCGGACATGGTTAGTGCTACTGCCTTGCCATTGTATCAGATTCGGCAAACCATTAAAGAATTGTTGCTGGAATATAAAGGTCATTTGAAGCTCACAGAATCCGGGGAGATAATGTATTATTTTCCTCATGGTCTAAAAAGTTCGAAAAAAGGTTTGATGCCTTTTTTGAAAAAAACGGCCAAAGCTGTGATGGACTTTTTGCTGCCTATTTTGACTTTTCTTTTTAAGATATGGATCGTTGTGATGCTCGTTGGCTATTTTGTGTTGTTTGTCACATTGGTCGTTGCTGCTGTATTTGTCTCATTGGCCGGAAAGTTTTCCCGTTCTAGTAACCGGTCATCTTCTGGTCGGTCATCTTCTGGTAGTGGCTCATTTTTTTCCATGCGCGTTGTGTTTCTTTTTATGGATATTATTCGCTATAGCAGTATTCGTCGCCATGATCATTCTTACCAAAACGCAGCAGGATCAAAAAAGTCTGGAAAGCCATTGTACAAATCTGTGTTCGCGTTTGTTTTTGGCGAAGAAAATCCATATACGGGTTGGCATGAGACACAAAAGAAACAAGTCATTCAATTTATTCAGCAAAATAAGGGCATTGTCCATGTTGCCGAGGTCATGGCCATTACCGGAAAAAATCCTAATGACGCGGAGGAATTTTTGCATGAAGTAATGCTTGAATACGAAGGTGAGCCAATGGTGACAGAGCAGGGGACTATATATATAGAGTTTGCGAATTTAATGACAACTACCGCGGACGCAGAGAAAGATAGAGATTGGCAACAAGATCGGCATGAAATACCATTCAATAACAATGCTAAAAAAATGAATTTTTGGATTGCTTTTATTAATGGGTTTAATATTATTTTCGCACTGTATTTTTTTGCTATGTCTTTGTCTGGCCAGCCACAAGCGGAAGGAATCGCGGCTTTGTATTCCTTTGTGTATTCTCTGGCTGCTATAGTAGGCATGGGTCATTCCGGGTTGCTTTTGATTTTAGGTATCATTCCGTTATTGTTTTCTTGTCTTTTTTATTTGATTCCCATATTGCGCCGTATTCATGAAAAAAATGTCAATCAACAAATTGCTCAGGAAAATCTACGCAAAATTGTTTATGGCGCAATATGGAACGATCCATTGCGGATCAATATGGACAGGCTCTTGCAAAGAAACATAGACAGCAAAAAAATAGAATCTCAGCAAATATCCAAAGAAATAGACCATGCGGTTTCATGGAACGGCGACTATAAGCCGGACCCGTCGACTGGTCAGGCTTTGCCATATTTTCCGAGATTAAATCTGGAAAAAGAAGATTTGCAATCCACTAGGAAGAATATCAAGGTTTCTGATTTTGATCTGGGAAAAACGATTATGGATTCAAATGAAGATAAGCTGGACAATGGTTTAGCTTTATAAAAATCGTTCTATTTGTTCCAAAGTCCAAGCTGGTTCTTCAAAAGGAAAAAAATGGGTTTTGTTGTCAAAATAATGTACACTTGAGTGGGCATTGGAGCATGCCACCAATTGCGCAGATATCCAGGGGCAAACCGAAGAGTCACGCATAGTGAGAATATGCACCTGGCTATTTACCAAAATAAAATCCAGGTAACTTTTGATACTAGGGGAACGAAATATTTTTGCTTCCAGTTGGGGGTCACAGGCCAATGCAATGCTTTGATTGGATGAATCCGGGTTTTGCCGAAAACAGGTTGTCAGATAATCATCAAATATTTGTGGATGCCAATTGCGAAAGACTGGAAATTTTTGAAACACACGGCGTACTTGTTCTTTATCCCTAAAACTCGCTTTTCTGGTATCAGCTTTACTTGCCTGGGGATTGAACCAGGAAGATAGCAGCAATTGTGCTGGATCAAGCAAAACCGGATCCAAAGCAATCACTTTTTGTATCACATCTGGATTTTTGTATGCTGCCAATATTCCCGAAGCGCCGCCGAGTGAATGCCCTATGACAATAGCCTGAGGCAATTGCTCATGCTTGATCAGTGCCAACAACTGATCTCGGAAAAAATACCAATCTTGGAAATCCATAGTTGTTTGCGATTGGCCATGCCCGCTAAAATCTATCGCAAAGACCCTGGCTTTGCTTTGTAAATGCTCCAAATAATATTTGTAGCATCCGCCGCTATAACCGTTGGCATGGGCAATAACAATAGGTATAGTGTCCAAATTTTTAGTACAGCTATCCAAATAAGAAAGACGAAGTCCCTGGTACAAAAAATATTTGCGTTGCGTTATCATCGGCCACCATTTTTTTTCATTTGATTTTTTTTGCTTATAAATGTTTTTTCTATGGTACTATGGTACTATAATACTATGTTATCATTGTTACAAATATGATTTTTAAATATATTTCAAAACATTCTTTGGCGTCAACCATAATCTGATTGCCGTTTGCCACAAATTAGGTTATTTTGTATTTATCTAAATTAAAGAATGAGATAATAAAATATTAGAATATTAATATATATAAATTTATCAATGTATATATATTATTATCAACAAAAAAAGGACAGCCAATTATGATTGCTAAGATTTTGGATATCCGGCTCACCAAGTCTATTTTTAAGGATTTATTGATTTGGATGCTTGCTTTCGGGACACTAATGGGATTTATTTTTCCTCCGTTTACATACGCGGTTTTGGATATTTCCAAAGAACAAGTTTTTAGCTGGCTTTTTTTTGGTAGCTGTATTGCGGCTGGAAGTATCGTGGGCTTGATAAACTATGGTCTTGTCAAACATGTTATCGGCGACCGGTTTTCATTGTTGATTCAGCGTATGCGCAGGATCAACGGTTTTTTGCAGGACAAAGATAAAGTCGGCCAATGCGCGGATGATCAATGTTTTGTCAATATTCAGTCACAGGATTTGATCGGGGATACTGCTGAAACATTCAATGATTTGATTTTGGCATTGCGGCAGAGAACTAATTTTGAATCAGAACTGTGGAGTTTTATCCAAATAATGAATAAGCATATTGAGCTGCCAGAATTGGTCGCTTCCATAATACGGGAATTTTGCAAAACCTCAGCGATAGAAGCTGGCTTGTGTGTTTCCTACCAAAAAGACAAATGGGAAATACTGCAAACCTATGGATTGTCCATGGAAAATATTGATCAAGAAAAATTGTATGGCTCCGGCGGGCTATTGCAGCGAGTTTTGATCAGTCACAAAACTGTGGAAATTGATATTCCAGAAGATATTCCTATTGACCTGAGTGCTATTGGATTGACCATGCGGCCCAAGAATATGATACTTTATCCAGTACTTTATCACAATACGATTTTGGGTATTTTTATATTTTTAGCACTTCAACCCATTTCTGGAGAAACCCGAAAAATCATGGAGGCAACTTTTTCTCAAATGTCCAATGCGTTTCAAAACAGTATGCTGCACGAACGCGTCAAAAAAATCTCTGTGATTGATGAACTAACCGGCGCATACAATAGAAGATTTGGCCTAAAAAGACTGAAAGAAGAGCTTTCCAGGGCAGGCCGTATGAACGATCACATCGCTGTGGTCATGGTGGATTTGGACCATTTTAAGCCGATCAATGACACCTATGGTCACCCTGCCGGAGACGCAGCACTCAGAGAAGTGGCGCAAATATTTAGTCACAATTTGCGTCAGGGAGATATCATGTGCCGGTGGGGCGGCGAGGAGTTTTTGTTGATCTTTTTTGGTGCGTCTTTGATGAACGCACAACATTTATGTGACAGACTGCGCAAAATGATTGAACTGATGGAAATAAAATGGCAGGACAATGTGACTATTCGGTTGACTGCCAGTTTTGGTATAAGTATATACCCTCAGAGCAAAGAAATCGATGAAATGGAATTGATACGCCAGGCGGACACAGCTTTGTACAACGCAAAAAACAATGGCCGCAACCAAGTACAAATATTCTAGTGTTTTTCTAGTATTATAATAATTTTGATAGATTATAAACTGCATCTATACTTATTGATTTTTAATGTTTATGCTTATTGCATAGTTTTAAGTAACTGTGTATATTAATATACAACATGAATTGCTAATGTCGCAAGGTTTTGTGCAACAAAGTGAGGATAAGTTCCATAGTCTGTTGCTGTCCTGTCATATATATATTTTTTTATTTCGTTCGTTCCCTTCCGTCAAACGCCACCAGATTGCGCTTGTCCTGCGCAAAAATCATCCCCAGTTCAAATACCCGTTCGTATTTGCCGATATATTTTTGCGCATAATCCATTTCGATGATTTGCGCCAGCGCGGAATTTTCGATTTTTCCGTTGGCTGGGGAACCTTGTAGAGACGCAGCGTGCTGCGTCTCGTGCTGCGTCTCCACGGGATGAATGTGGACCACCTTGATTTCCATGACATACACATTTCCCCCAAGAATGATGGTCAAATCCGCCTGGCCGTGGTTGGTGATATCTTCGGGAATGACCGTACAGTTGATCGAGGAAAAAAATGCGTAAAGGACAGATGCGTAGTAGCCTTCGTATCCGATCAGATTATTGTTGGTAAAATTGCGATAGGGGATGCCGGCAAAGAGGCGGCGGATTGCCTTT
>CAZCVM010000080.1:0-2377 GCA_964501965.1 uncultured Leptospiraceae bacterium
CATGATAAAATTTATTTACCCAAAAAAATTATTGGATTTGAAATTTCTGGTGAGAATTGAGATGTTTGTAAGCTTCAATCAAACGGTCTCTAAATCCTTTTTCACCTAAATGGAGCCAGCCTCTTGGATCAATTTCTTTTTTGTTGGGTTTGTCAGAACCTTCCGGATTGCCAATTTGTGAATGCAAGTACGCGTCTTTGTCATCCATATATTCTTTGATTGGCCGTGTAAAAGCCCATTGAGTGTCCGTGTCGATATTCATTTTGATCACTCCATAGGATACTGCTTCGCGAATTTCGCTGATTGATGAACCGGATCCGCCATGAAATACTAAATCAAGCGGTTTGTCTTTGGTATTGTGAGCTTTTTGTATTTCGTCTTGCGAATTTTTTAATATAATCGGGGTAAGCTTGACATTGCCAGGTTTGTATACACCATGCGTATTGCCAAAGGAAGCAGCGACGGTAAACATACCGATACTCTGCAAAGAGTTGTAGGCCTGCAATACATCCGCAGGTTGGGTATAGAGTTTTGAGTTGTCTATGTCTGTATTGTCGACACCATCTTCTTCTCCGCCAGTAACTCCGAGTTCAATTTCTAAACTCATTTGCATTTTTGCCATGCGGTCCAAATAGCGAGCAGATATGGATAAATTTTCTTCCAAAGTTTCCTCAGATAAATCCAGCATGTGTGAACTAAACAATGGCTCTTGATTGTTTTTGTAAAAATTTTCTCCCTCATCCAAAAGACCGTCAATCCAAGGCAAAAGTTTTTTTGCTGCATGGTCTGTGTGCAGAATTATGGGAACACCGTAAACCTGAGCTAAATGCCGAATATGTAATGCTCCAGCAACTGCTCCGGCTATTGCTGCTTGTTGATTGTCATTATTGAGAAATTTGCCAGCATTGAAATGAGCCCCGCCATTAGAAAATTGGATGATAATCGGGGCGGATGAGTCTTTAGCTGCTTGCATGGCCCCATTGATGGTATTGGACCCGATCACATTTACTGCGGGCAAAGCGCACAAATTTTCTTTACAGTATTCATACAGTTCTTTCAATTGTGTACCGGTTATTATTCCGGGTTTTAGATTCATTGGTTTCATTTTTTGCTCCTGATTTTAGTTCTATAATTTGCAAAATTGCTTTTTCGTACAAAATACGAAAACATCGGATAAAATTCAACTAAGTATTTTGCGTGCAATTATTAATTTTATAGCAATTCTGAATGAACAGACATTTTTATTATAATTTTTTTTGCTTAAAAAGTGCTTAAAAAATGTTAAAATAATCCTTGGAAAAGGACTTGACTTATTTTAGAAAATCAAGCTGTTGCTAAGTATATTAATAATTTTGATAAAAGTTTAAGGTTTTTTATATTTTCCCATTGAATATATGTGTTGGAGTAAAGTATAGTGAAGATTAGTCTCATCCAATTGAACCCTGTTATCGGAGATTTTGATTACAATAAGAAATTATTGATTGACGGATTACATTTCGCAAAATCGACAAATAGTGATATGGTTATTTTCCCGGAATTGGCGTTAACAGGTTATGCGCCTCGTGACCTTTTGCTGCGATCAGATTTTTTGAGGCATAGTCAAGCATTACTCATGGAAGAAATATTGCCGCAGATAAAAGATTTTGCTGTAATTTTAGGAATGCCCTGGATGGAAGACAATGGTCGGCTGTACAATGGAGCGGCTTTTTTGGCGAATGGCAAGATTCAGCGTATTGGATATAAAAAATATTTGCCCAATTATGATGTTTTTGATGAACAACGGTATTTTTCTGCTGGGACAGACGTCACTGTGATAGAATGGCAGGGACTTTCGTTTGGTCTTACCATTTGTGAAGATTTATGGAACTGTCCGGATATTTTTCAAAGGCCTCGATATGAAGGCAATTTAATGCAGGAATTGTCTCAAAAAAAACCAGATGTGTTGATAAATATTGCAGCATCTCCCTACCAAATCCATAAAAACGATTTTCGCAATCAACTTATGAGCCATATCTCCGCTAAATACAATAAACCATTGATCTTTGTTAATCAAGTGGGAGGACAGGATTCCCTGGTTTTTTGCGGCGGGTCAAGTGTATGGGATAAAGGCGGCAACAAGCGGATTTTGATGCCATACTTTCAAAGCAATTCTTTGAGTTTCCATTTAGATACCTTGGAAGACAATACATGTATTCAGGAATCTTCAAATGCGGATCGAGACGATGCAATGTCTGGCCAAATAGCGAATCTTTCCATTAATCTTTCCATAAAAAATGAAGAGAATCAATTGCTTTCCGGTTTGATTATAGGAATACGTGACTATGTATGGAAAAATAAGATAGAACGTGTTTTGTTGGGGCTAAGCGGAGGGATCGAT
>CAZCVM010000080.1:2387-8232 GCA_964501965.1 uncultured Leptospiraceae bacterium
ACCTTCCCAGTATTCATCTGAGGGCAGTATTATTGATAGTAAAAAAATCGCAAATAATTTGGGAATCAGTTATGAAATAATTCCAATTAAGGATATTTACAATAGTTATTTAAAATCCCTTAGTCAATTACTTGACCAAAATAATGTTGAGCTCGCGCATGAAAATATTCAGGCTCGTATTCGGGGCAATTTGCTTATGGCTTATGCAAATAAACAGAATGCACTTTTGCTAGCCACGAGCAATAAATCAGAAAGTGCGGTGGGATATACTACTTTGTATGGAGATATGGCTGGCGGACTTGCTCCCATTGCGGATTTGTACAAAACGCAAATATATGCCTTGGGTACGTATATTAATACAATGGGTGGTAATCCTGATTTTGTCAAGGATGCAGAACGCTTTCAAAAAGTCATTCCAGTTGAGATTATGGAAAAAGCCCCTTCTGCAGAATTGCGACCAGATCAAAAAGACAGCGATTCTTTGCCGGATTATCAAATTTTGGATTTTGTCTTACAAAAATACATAGAACAATTGTTGCCTGCTTCGGAAATTTCTACTGAATTGCAAAGTGCTTTTTCATTATCTGCGGCAGATTCTTACCGCATTGTAGAGGAGACAATACGCAAAATCCATTTTAGTGAGCATAAACGTAAACAAGCGACTATTACACTGAAAGTAAGTGAACGGGATTTTACCCTGGGCTGGCGTTTCCCAATTACACAACGTTTTCATTTAATGAAATAAAAACCTACATTGTAGTCAAAAATGGATTTGATCATCTAAAACTGTAATAATGTATAATATTTTCATAGCTTGCCCAATGAAAATCCTCATTGACAGAATTGCATTATTATTAAAAGGTTTCTTTAACAAATGCGAATAAATGCGAGACATGGGAAATAAAATGGAACAAATAAAAGAACTATTGTCCAAAGTTGGTCTTTTTGCGGATTTAGGGCCGGAAGAAAAGTCTATTGTTGCTTCTTTTTGTGAGATAACTAATGTAAAAAAAGGCGAAGATTTTTTTGCTAGTAAACTGGATAAAGAAGAATTCTTTTTTGTTAAATCTGGCGAAATGTTGATAACTAAAGAAGTGGAACCTGGCAAACGGATTGATTTGGCTTTGTACAGGCATGGTGATAGTTTTGGCGAGTTCAATTTGTTTGAACAATCTACTGCGGATATACAGGCGGAAGCATTGGAGGATATGGAATTAGTTATTTTCCCACAGCGTTCTATAGAGCTTCGGCAAGTTATGGAGAATCATCCTGGGATTTTTGCCAAGATTTTGTATAAGCTATTGAGGGTTACATCAAATCGGATACGTGAAACCAATAAATTGCTGACAGATAAAGCTGATTGGATGGAAAGTCTGAAAAAGCAAATTTATAGTGATAAATTGACAGGGGCATTCAATCAGTCCTTTTTAGATGAAGAAGTCGCGAGTAGTTTGCCCCGTTTAGGAGAATTTACTTCCTTTTTAGTGATTAAGCCGGACAATTTTAAATCTATTAATGATGATTTTGGTCATGAAGTGGGGGATAAAACTTTGCGGCTTTTATCGGATACATACAAAACGACTTTGCGATCGCAAGATATGCTCGTGCGTTACAGGAGCAATGAATTTGTCCGGATATTGCCGGACACAGAACCGGAACAAGCAAAAAAAATCGCCGAAGATTTGTTGCATATAATACGCACATTAAACGCTGATTATATCCAGCCTGGTTTAACTGTACCCGCAAGTATAGGTATTAGTACATATCCATTAGACGGCAACAACATAAAAGATGTTGTGAATATGGGCTACGAGCGTTTATGGTATGGTCAAAAACAAGGAGGTTGGAAGGTCACTCCTCAGGATGTAGAATTCAACACAAAAAAATCCTAATGCTTTCTTAACAAAATTTTGTTTTGCTAACATTACAATTGAAAAGAATTTTTTTTACAAACAGAAAAATGTGGGAGTTTGCTCGAAAATGGAAATCATACTGATGCGTCATGCCAAAGCGGAAGAAAAAAATCTTATCAAGTATCCGAATGATGAATTGCGTCCTTTAACAGATGATGGCAAAGAAATTCAAAAAAATATTTCTAAAGCAATGAAAAAAATAGCCAAAAACATAGATATCATTCTAACAAGTCCTTTTCTTCGGGCTAAACAGACTGCCGAGATTACGGCTTTCTATTTAGGACTTGTTGATAAAATGGAGTCCACGGATTATTTGGGCAATGATTTTACGATTGAAAATATTGCTGCTTTGATTCAGGAAAAATCGCTCACAGAAAACCGAGTTTTATTAATTGGGCATGAACCGAATCTGTCCCAAATAGCTGGCTATTATCTTGGTAATGAGATAAATCTTCAATTCAAAAAAAGCGGTATTATGATCATTACTTTCGCGGAGTCGCCGCATCAAAATCAGGGTTTTTTGCGTTCCTTTTATAGGCCCAAAGAATTGCTTCAAATTTTTAAGTAAATCAGCCTGTTATTCGATTTTTTGGGCAAAAAAAAGCGCATAATTTTTTATGCGCTTTTGAGATTAGGTCTATGCGGTTATTTTTTTTATTTTGAGTATTTTTGCTAAAGCCAATGCTAAGAATCCCGAGCCAAAGCTTAGCAGTGCACCCATTTTCATTTCTTTTTCATACGTTCCAGCTAAGTTTTTAAGTGTTTCCCCCCAGTTTGAAGGCGGTGTACCAAACGCAACTGTGGTTACAAAAATTGCTACTGTAAAGCCAATGGCTGCAACAATGGCTAAAATAAATACTTCTTTGAAGCCAGTATGAGGTGGAAATGGCATCTTGAATACTTTATTTCCAATCGCCGCAAAAGAAAAAATACCAATTGTTTTACCAGCAATAATTGCAGTAATTGTTATTACTGTACCTAGTCCAGCGGCACTGGTTGGCACTCCAGCATTGGCTAACCCAAAAAGAAACAGGCCAATATCGACTGGGGATTTGAAAAAATGTTCAAATGAATTTAATGTATCATGTCCATGTACCATTTCTTGTTCATCAAACATTTTATCTTCTTCTCCAGGTTTGAGTCGATGCGCAGGCATAAAGGGTACGATAAAAACTAAGGCCAATGAAGAGTGGACTCCTGTAAAAAGAAGACCAAACCAGGCGGGTATTCCGCCAAGTATTACGTACAGCCAAAAGTTTTGTATTTTCATTTTGCGCAATAAGAATGCAATGGCCATGCCAGCCAATAGCAATCCTAAAAAAGCGATATGAACATCCGAACTGTAAAATATCGCGATAATCATCATTCCAATGAGGTCATCCAAGACAGCTAACACAAGCAAAAACGTTACAGCAGGATGGACCGCTCCAAAAATAATTCGCGCAAATAGCCAGGAATAGGCGATATCTGTTGCGGTAGGTATAGCCCAACCATGTAACATGGCTGTTTGTGAATCACCAGACTTGAAAACCATGGTTCCGATTACAAAAATAGTCACCGGGCCAACGACGCCCCCCAGTGTTGCTAAAATTGGCATGGCAGCTTTGGAGGCCGAGGACAAGGATCCTCCCGGCAAAAAGGCTTCTGTAACTTCTTTCATGGCAATTCCAAAGAAAAATACCATGAAAATGTCATTTACGAAAAAATGTAGATTCAGGCCATGTTCGCCATGCACTTTGAATCCAGGTATCCAATCATGGTGCACAAATTGGTCGTATGACTCATAGTTCATATTGGCCCAAAATAGGGCTATAATTGTACCAATAATTAAGAATGCTGAGTATTCGAAAAGAATGCTCACAATTTTATCTATTTTTTGTTTCACTGCGTTTCTCCTTCACGCGAGACTTTTTCAGAGTAAATTTTTGTAACGCCTTAGGGAGTCAAGCAATTCTCATCCAATTTGTTTTGAATGGATACGATTTTGATTCAATTTGTCAATTTTTCTTATTAAAAAAAATTGAGGATCAATATTTGGAGGGCAGCCGCATATATGGCTCATATTTGAACGACCAAACCTTAGTCATTGTAACGCAGATCAATCCGCTCAAACCGATATTTTAAATACTTGAGGTAGTATTGAACTAAATCTGGATCAAAGTGTTTGTTTTTTTCTTCTGTGATCGTTTGTACTACAGATTCGTAAGAAATTTCTTGTTTGTAAACTCGCTGATGCCGCATTGCATCCTGGGCATCAATCAAAGTCATAATCCGGCCCAATAATGAAATCTCGGATCCTTGCAATCCTAGCGGGTATCCTTTGCCATCGTATCGTTCATGGTGGGACCAGATAATATCGACCAGAGTCTGGTACAGCAAAGTTATTTCGTCTGATGGATCTGAAATAAAACGCAATGCTTCCAATATAATATCCACGCCTATGGTTACATGCTGTTTCATGAGCGCATATTCCGTGTCATTCAATGAATCTTGCTTTTGTAGTATCCGGTCAGGAATGCCAATTTTGCCAATATCATGCAGTCGAAAAAGATCACTGATTTGGCCTGGGCCTAACAGATGTATAATATCTTTTTCTCTTTCTGAAACTTTGACATTGGCAAAGTTGTATCTGAGCAATGTCTTTAGAAAAATGCTGCCTTTGAATTGTATTCTTGCCTGGTGTTGGCCAGTTTCATGGTCTCTAGCCTTAATCGCATTGAATAAAAGGTTGAGCATGTTTTGCAATGCATTGGCCACTTGCTTATTTTTAGATTCTCGAAAAATTTCGATATCCATGGCTTTGTAAAGGTAAGATTGCAAATAAAATAATTCTGGAATAATTTGTGTCATTTGCCTTTTTATTTTGTGCCAATTATTGTGCTTGCCGGAAAAAAATAAATGGAGCACAAAAAGTTTCTGATTGTATGGCGGCAAAATGATTTGCAACATACTTTCTAATCCATGTTTTAATGGATGTATGGTATACAATGGATATCCCCATAACTCATGTTGGATTTCTTTGCCCCATTTACTTCGCTGAAAAAATTCTTTGATATAGGGAGTTTGCTCATAACGTGGAAATTTTTTGCGCAACAATTTTGTGTAGTCGTGGTAATGTTTTCTTAGGTTGGGAATAAACTCGTATGTTATTTCATTGTCGTCACGCGCACTACGCGCAGCAATTTGATTCAATTGATAAGCAATGGGAACAAGTTGTTGCTCGTCTTCCCAATTGAAATCTTCGTTCCATGGAAAAACTTGCTCGCCTATTTTTTCATATATAATTTTAGCCTTAAAATTTTTAGCAATTGTTGAGTGGTTCAATTTGCTGGATTGCAACTGAATCACCAGGATATTGAGACCCTGGTAAGGTGTTTGGTTTTGGATACTAGCTTCAATGAAGCTCATAGCCTGTTCCAAATCAGGGGCTTCTAAGATTTTTCTTAGTTTTTGTGCTGTTTCGTTTTTGTAAAAAATTTTACCGGAATAAAGGTCATTCATTCAATTAGCTGGCACATTTTGTTGATTTGTATATATATATTTATTGATTTTTATTATAGAATAAAGTTACCATTGGGCTGGTATTCTGTCAAAGGATTTTATTTTTTTTTACCCATTTTTTGCGCAGCAATCCAGAAATAAAAATCTTGTATTGTATCGCCCTAAATTTTTTCATTTATTTGCTTTGTGAACTCCCAGGAAACGTTTTTGCCAATATTTGTTGTCCAGTGAAACAATAGAAACTTTTTTGCCGGTATGAGGAGCGTGGATAAATTTCATTTTGCCGATATAGATACCCACATGTGAAACCCCTTTTCCGTTAATATCAAAAAACAATAAATCGCCGGGTTTTGCATTGTATTGGTGGACAGCGTCGGTAGCATTGTATCGTGCTTTAGAGGTCCGAGGTAAAGAAATCCCATTTTTTTTGA
>CAZCVM010000081.1:0-5956 GCA_964501965.1 uncultured Leptospiraceae bacterium
GCACTCAGTTTGAGTTGTCTGCCGAGTCAATCATGCTTTTTAAGAAAATCCATAATAATGAAGTCGCGGTCAATTACAAAAAGCTCAAATTGGCTTTGCAGGAGGCCTGGAAATGGATCAGTACCGAAGAATACAATTTGCTATTGTCTTATTACCAGGCTTTAGAAGGATATTTTATGATCTGTTCGGCGATCCAGGAAGGTGGCCGAGATCCCGGTGAATTGTTGAAAATCGGCAAAAAGTTTTTTGCGAATTATTTGACCATCAATCAGTCGAACGCTTATTTGAAAGGTTTGCAGTATGCTTTGGAAACAGTCTTTGCTGAAATGGATGATCCGGAAACAGGTAAACGATTGAAGTCGTTGTTTTTGTTTATTTTTGGCACCGGCAAAAGGCCGGTTTCTTTTACGGATGTGATTACCGCTTTGCATGGTCTACAAGAAAAGAAAATACCTGGCGAGGCAGAATTGGATATTATGTACAGTGTGCAGCCAGTTAAAAAAGATGATTACAATATTCAAGGAGAGCTGAAGATCAAAATAGACAATTATTTCAATTCTCTAATGCAGGAAATGAATATAGCTGAATCCAATTTGCAAAAAATCATTTTGGTCAAGAAAGAATTTCTTGACCAAAATGATAAAGGACAGTATATTTTTCCGGTGGTCAAAGAATCTTTGAAGGTGTCTTTGCAGGATAGTGGTTTATTCGATGAAAAGCTGAATTTTGAAATGAAAAAATTGATGCAAAACGCCCCCAAGCTTTTGCGTGAAAGCGTTGCTTTTTTCCAAAATCATTTGCAACTGCTTTTGGCCGGCAGTATCATTATCGCCGGCAGTAAGAGCCGTGTGCAGATTTTTTCTACGGGTATTTTCCACCAATCCATAGAAAAAGTCACTTCATTGGCAAATGAGTTTGATAAATTGTTTATGAAATATCCAAATCTGGAATTGACTTTGCAATCATTTTATGAGATCAGTAAAAGGCCGGAAAAAAGCGAAGAAATCGAAGACCGGCTTTCTATTTTGATTGAAAGATTGGTGGATGTATTATTTGAGCTGGGGCAAAGTATCGGTATGGCGATCTTCAATCAGACTGAGGCGGAAAATCTTTCGCCAGCAGAGCGGGCCAAATTGAAAAACAATGCCAATGAACCTATCAAGGCTTTGACCGAGGAAGCAAGATTCATTCCGTTTTATGGCGACCGGATCGATGGCAAGCAGAATATCGCCGGCAATTCTGTGTACGACGGAGTCTTGTATGCCGCTAAAGTGTGTTACAATGTTGCTTTATTGTATCGGCATGAAGGCCTGATCCAATTTTTAAAATCGGAAAAAAAATATAAGGAGGAAACCGAGCGGCTGCATACGCTATTGGCAATGCGCCGCAAAAGCTCTGATAACTCAAATATTTCGGATTAATTTTTGAGACCATTGTATGCAAGGTTGTCAGGACAAAAATGATAGTTATAAATAAATCAATAATAAACTGCGGTTTATCAAGGAGAGGGAAAGATGCTGGAACAAATAAGTCTGGATCAAGAATTAAAAAAAAGTGATTACAAGAAGGAATTGGATGAGCTGCAAACTTTGCTTTTTTTTCTGCAAATGGATGCCCGCAAAGCAGGGTTGCCGATTGTCATTGTATTTGAGGGCTGGGAAGCGGCCGGCAAGGGCCGGATTATTAAGACATTGATAGAAAAACTAGACCCGCGCAATATTCAGGTCATACCGGTTCATGAGCCAAATATAGAAGAAATGTACCGTCCTTTTATGTGGCGTTTTTGGATCAATACTCCTGCAAAAGGTGATATTGTAATTTTTGATCAAAGCTGGTACAGGCGGTTGTTGGAAGAAAGGATCGAAGACATTGTTCCCAAAAAAGTATGGGAAAATGCCTTTACAGAAATCAAACAGTTTGAGCGTCAATTGACAGATGATGGGACTTTGATCATTAAATATTGGCTGCACATTTCCAAAAAAGAACAAAAGAAAAGATTCAAAAAAATGGAACAAGACCCGTTTTTATCCTGGAAGATCAATAAAAAAGAATGGAAACTGTACAAAAAATATGGTGATTATGAACAAGCGGCTGAAGAGATGTTTCAGCGTACTTCTACGTATTATGCTTCCTGGAATATTGTCGCCTGCGAGGATTTGCGGTTTGGCACGGCACAGGTGTTGCGTTCTATTTATGACAATATTGCGAGCGCGTTAAAAAAAATGGGCCATGAGATTAGCCCGATACCGGAAGAAGTTCTAAAAGACTAAGGAGACGAAAATGATACTTGATAAATTGGATATGACACAAAAATTGGATCGGGATGATTACAAAAAGCAATTGCCAGAGTTGCAGGTCAAGCTGCGGGACCTGGAATTTAAGATGTACAAAAAAAGGATACCAGCAGTCATTGTTTATCAGGGCTGGGATGCCGCTGGCAAAGGCGGCAGTATAAAGCGCCTTACAGCCCAATTGGATCCTCGCGGATACCGCGTGATCGGGATCAAAGCCCCTACTCAGGAAGAAAAGAATCACCATTATTTATGGCGCTTTTGGAACCAGGTTCCAAAAGCAGGACATTTGACTATTTTTGACCGGAGCTGGTATGGCCGCGTGCTGGTGGAGCGGATTGAGGGTTTTTGCTCGCAAAGAGAATGGGAACGTGCTTATCAGGAGATCAATGAGTTTGAACAAAACCTACACAATTATGGAACAGTGATCGTCAAATTTTGGGTGCACATTACGAAAGAAGAGCAGTACCGCCGTTTCAAGGAAAGGGAAACCAATCCGTTCAAAAGATGGAAGCTGACGGATGAAGATTGGCGCAACCGCGAGAAATGGGATTTGTATCAGGACGCGGTAGAAGAAATGCTGCGCCGGACTAGTACTTTGTACGCGCCGTGGACGATTATTGAAGGCAATGATAAACCGTTTGCCCGAGTCAAGGCTCTGGCAACTACGGTTTCGGCCATTGAAAATAGACTGAAGCAATAATAGAAAACGATTTCTAAAGACTATGATAAACAATAATATACGGCAAGCTGATTTAAAGATAAGTTTATAGTGAAAAAAAAAGAAATCTACGCCAGCCTGGGAGCTGATGACAAGAAGCACTTAAAAAAAATTTTTAACAATGACCAAAGCCGCATGGATTTGTTCATTGAAAGAGCACCGATTTTTATTGAGGACAAACACGAGCCCGCATTTCTGCAATGGATATATGATCCGGGCTTTATTGTTTTTTTGAAACGAAACAGGCGCAGCTGGAAGCCACTTTTGATCTCTTGCTAAAGCGTATCGCGCTGGATGTTTCCCCGTCGGTATTGGGCAAAGTGCAGGAACGAATGGCGGGCGATACCTATGTCAATATCCAAAAACAATTTTTCTTTGTGCCTATTGATATGGAAGGATTTAGGATTTTTGAAAAAGGGTATTTGACTATTGGCGAACAAAATCTTGACCGTTTGTCATATTTTGAAAATTATTGTTTGTCCAGAGAATTCAATTCTTTGCGGAGATTGTATAGCTCCCAGCCTGATTTGTTTCAGGAGTTTTTTGATCGATACGTCAAGTTGATCCTGGGAAATTCTGACAATGATTTTTTGATCAAAGTTTCTAAATTGTTATTGAAACCCGTCGTAGAACGCTTTAGCAGGCTGGCAGATGCAGAGCCAGGCAGGACACTTTTTATATCTTCATTATTTGATATGTTTCATAAGCATTCGGATCCTGAATTGTTTGTCAATTTGCTAAACCTGTTTCATCTGCGCTATCCTCCGGTGGGAAAAGATGATCGTTATGGTCGCCATGTTTTGAATAGAATATACGATATGTGGGGACTATTGTTGTTGGTCGAAAATGACCAGGTTTCTATTGTTAAGGATTTTTTGCATTTTTTGGGCGATCTTCGGGATGACTTGCAAATTTTTATTTATGAAAATGTTCTTGAGTTGGATATTAACAAACAGCTCAAGGCTATGTCCATTCTATCGTCCCAGACTTTTTTGCAGATAGAAAAATTTTATCAAAATGATAAAAGTACTTTGCAATTTTTGGTGCGCAATATTCTGGTAGCTCTGTCAGAGATGAAGATACGCGGATTGGAGGTTTCCATATTTCGTATTGTGCTCAAACTTCTTTTGGGCTTGAAAGTAGAAAGAAAATATCTGAAACGACGCGCGGATTTTATGAAATGGCTGAAATCAAAAACAAGCTCCACGCGTCTGGAAATGGAAATTGTGCGGTTTTTGTTTTTCGAATTCATATTTGTGGCTTTGCATAAAGTGGAAATTTCTTACAATATGAAAATGACCATGTTTATTGATAATACCCATCGGAGTTTCTGTGAGGTCCTGGATGATAAATTTAAAGGGCCCTCGATGAAAGATGCTTCTTTTCAAGATGATCTTTTTTTTGGCATTCTGGATAGATTGCGTGCTAATATATGGCATGATTATGAAAAAAAATTTAATAAAGAAACGACATTGGATCAATTGAGAAGCATGGTTGAATCCATAGATATGGAAGATCTTGCCTGGGACAATTTAGAATTGGTAACTGTGGACAATCTTGATTCGTATTTTATGGCAGCCAAAGATATGTATCAGTCTGATCCAGAACGTATGACAGAAGCATTGTTGTACAATCATTGGTACAAGGTGGATATTCACCAGGCTTTATCTTATTGTTATAGCGCGATATTGCCATTAGTTGGTACAGTACGCATTTCCGCCGGCCAGGGCGGCGCTTATACGAATGGCAAAGAAATTTTTTTGCCGGAATGGATCAATTTTTTTGAAGATCCCTTGGTGCCCCTGGAAGAAAACCGCAATTTGAGTTGTTATATTGGTCTGGTATTGCATGAAGCTGGTCATTTACTGGCTGGCACATTCCGCTTTGATTTTCGGTTTTATGTCAACGCTCTAGAAAATGGCCAATTGTATATGCATATCTACAATGTAATTGAAGATTGGCGTATAGAAGAATTTATTATCCGTATAAAGGTTCATCCTCAAGTTGAAGAACTGCTGGTCAATATGAATCAGTTTTTTTCCATTAACAATCTTGAGCAGGAATGCGCTTTAGGTCCTTTTTTCTTGCATTATATTTTTGATGAAGCTGCAAATTACAATCAACATTTGCGGTCGCATCCCTGGTATCAAAAACACTTGACGCGATTGTACAGCGATTCTCTCAACACGGGGCGGTTTCGCAATATGCGTGATCTAGTGGATTATGCTATACACAGGCTCAAAAATTTGGAAATCGCGAATCCGCTGGCAAGCTATCCGTTAAGCCGCGAACTGTATGAAATCATGAAACACTGGCCCAATATAGAAATTGATGAGTTATCCGATGAATGGGAAAGAAATTCTAAGGGTACGGTGCGTTTTGTTGACCCAGAAGGGGCCGAGAATGCGCGTCCGTTAACAGAAAACGAACTGAAAGATTTGTATAATTTTTATAATGAAAACCCCAGAGCATTTTTGGAACATTATAATTTGCCAGTTTTTGAAGAGCTAATGGATGATAAAGACAAAGAAGACATGGCTGCGGACCCAAAAAGTTCGGATGATAATGATAAAATGGATATGTATTCGCAAGAAATGTTGGAAAGCTTAAGTACGGGGTCGGCCAGTTATGATAGCGTCGGTACGATAGATTTTTCAAATCGAACCAAAGCCGATGATGAGCTGGCCCGAATACAATTGGAAGGTAAAAAATCAGAAAATGACAAGAAAAAATTTGAAAATCAAAAAAAACAATCATCAAAGGGGAAGAAGAAAAAAAAGTATTTGCGCCGGATCGATCAAAAAACCAAATCCAGAACCAAACTTTCTCAGATAAAGGAATATGAAATATCCGATGTTGACCGACTATTTATGCAATCGCTTAAAGAATGGGAGTATGTGGTCGCGCGTATACACCACCTGCTTGCTGAGGTAATGCCGTCGAT
>CAZCVM010000081.1:5966-7443 GCA_964501965.1 uncultured Leptospiraceae bacterium
ATAAATGAAATTCAGGATACATCTTCTTTTGATGGAGAACTCAATATGGATTATTTGGTAGAAAGGATGAGTGATCCAATTCAAGGGACTGGCACGGACTTATTTGATATATATTTGGAAAGCTCGCGGACGCTGGAAGTAGTTATTGGCTTGGACGCGAGTGGCTCTACTGATACGCCTATTGATACCGTAATGGTTCTCAATCAGGACGGACATATAGTGGAATATGAAGCCGGGGGAAAAAATGTAACTGTACTGGATGTGGAAAAAGCGTTTGCCATTATTTTTGGACAGGCTTTGCGGTATATTACTCCAAATGTAAATATTTATGCGTTCAATTCTGTGACAGCTACCAATATTTACCATGCGAAAACCGTGGAAGCTATTTCTTCATTGTCGAGTGATGGCATGAATCGGGATGGTGATTTTATCCGTTATATTAAAGAAATTTTGAAAAAAAGCAGGAATGAAGTAAAATATTTCTTTTTGCTAACAGATGGCCAGCCTATAGCGGAAAACTATGAAGGTAAGGAAGCTATGGATGATACTTTGATCGCTATGCGTGAAGTTGTCAATGATGGTATTAAATTGATTTATTTCAGTATTGATTTTACCAGACAAGAATATTTTGAGAGTTTCAAAAAGGAAGCGACTTACGCGCGTCATTTTTCATCGCCGGCGGATATTTTGCCTGCTATACCCTCATTGCTCAATACCATCGTGGGCAGTATGTATTAATGGAAAAATAATAGAGACAATTTTCAAAAAAAAAGAAAGTAACGCCATGACTCCTATCAAAGTTTTTAGTGAAGATGAAAAAAGAATTGTCGATGAATTGGAGGCACACCTGCAAGAAAAAGGATTGGCCGAACAATACAATCATATTCAGACCAGTCAAAGAGCGATCAATGATTTGTCCCGCGCTATCATGGAGTATCCGTCCATTCTCAAAGATATGGATTTGCAGCAAAGAAATTTTGAAAATTTATTGAATCTTTTGCTGGATTCGGATTTGAGTGATATGATTTTTCGTTTGCCGACCAAAGCAATCATTGGCAAAAGCTTTACAATAGCAAAAATAAATTTTTTTTGCAGTGCCCAGTATATGGCCCAGCAAAGTAGTTTATCTACGGAGTTTTTGGAACGGCTGCGCAAAATTATTGGCCGCAAAGTTTTTACCCTGATGGTGGAAGAAATATTGCAGGATATTTTGGCGGACAAAGAAATATCTTTGCATATCCGTACCAATGCTGGATATTTTCTGATGAATATTTGGGATTACCGTATTGATTATGGCGTGAGGGATTTTGCTCCGTTGATGAGCAATCTTTGGCGTGCCAGGGAAACACTGGATCCAGCTTTTGGCACAATGCGCGGTATTTCGGAATTGTACAAATTGGCACGGGAATGGGATATGATATTGCTGGAGTTTGTTCAAAAAGATGACATAGATGAAAATGAGCTATTTTCTTTGTCC
>CAZCVM010000081.1:7453-8193 GCA_964501965.1 uncultured Leptospiraceae bacterium
CCGAATTTTTGTTTGACATGACCTTTGAACAATTACAGCAAACGGAAAAAGAAATGGAAGATCAAAATAAATCTAGCATTGATAAAGATCAATTGGAAATGATAGTCCCGAGCCAGCAATTTTTTCCGGACAATGATCCTAGAAATTTTTATCGTTCATACCGCAAACGGAAATTTGCGGCGATAAACCGGACAAAAGGAAATATGCCGGGACCGGCCCGGTCTTTTGAAGAGTATATTATGATTTTTTTGCTATCCAAGCCGGAGCAATGGCTGAATTATTAAAGATTTTTGGGTTGATTATTTGGCTTGGTGATAGGTGATATTTCCTGCCTGGTTTTGTGTGTGACTGTTGGCGAACCAGTCCAAAAGGGACTCTATGCGCTGCGCCTGGACAATTCCTGGTGAGATTTTTTTGCCGTCAATCATGATTTTTTGTATGCGCGATAAATGATAGCTGATGATCACAATTTTGCCGTCAATGGCTTTTACGGGGATATTGCCCTGGATTAAGTCGACAAAGGAAAAAGTTTGCGGTTTGTGACCAGCGTATTTGTTCGGAAAAGATTGTGTGTCGTAAATGTTTAGACTGTGGGCATTGGCGCGGTTTTTAATGAAAATTTTATTTTTTTGCGAATAAAAGTCATTGCGGTTCAAGCGCAAATATTCTTTTGCCGCTGTCATTGGCAAAGTCAAAAATGTTTTATTGGCCAGTGATATCATCAGCGGAAACTTTGCCTT
>CAZCVM010000082.1:0-5230 GCA_964501965.1 uncultured Leptospiraceae bacterium
TTAATGCAAAGAGACCTGGATTTAGGACGCATCCTTCAAAATGCGTTAATCAAACAGGCACCACAAAATGACTCCTGGTCGATTGATGTCTTTTCCCAACCAATGGCAGTGGTTTCCGGCGATATCTTTGATTTTTATCAGTTTACTCAACAATCTTATTTAGGGGCAATTTTACTGGACGCCTCCGGTCACGGCGTTTCTTCAGCGTTGATTACAGCCATAGCATCGCCATTATTTTACCAAATTCATAAAAAATTGCAAAAAAAGGATTTGGCCAAAGTCATGCATATAGCCAATAAAGAGCTAAATAAATTGATTGGCAATCTGCCCAACTATTTGACTGGTATATCCATCAGACTGTATGAAGATAAATTTTCCTATGTCAATGCCGGTCACCCATATATTTTGCATTACAAAAAACATCTGGATTCAATCAGTGAGCTGCCCAATAGCAAATTTATGCTGGGCGTGCCGGAAATGGGCCATGTTTCCATACAATCCTATGAGTATCCCATTTCTTCCGGTGATATTATTTTCTTGTTCACCGACGGTCTTATTGAGGCACGGGATCCTGATAACAATGAATTTGAGATTGACATAGTTAAAAAAGTATTTATCAAAGCTATACATTCGCAGCAAAATATCCGGCAGGCTTTATTGGACGAAATGGCACGCAGAAAGATTGATATTCAAAAAATGGAAGATGATTTGACATTTTTAATTTTCAAAAAAAATTAAAATGGCCAAATGTAATATTCTAAAGAAATTCATTGCGATAAGGATTTATCATGTCCCTCAAGTTTTCAAATTTTTTTTCTAGATTTGTTTCATTGAGAATTAAATTTCTCATCGCTTTTTTAACCTTGTTATTGGCTGCTATCCCGTTACTTTCCTATATATTTATCAATCAATTGGAAACAGACAAAAAGCAATCCCTAGTTGACAAAGCTAAACTTCTGAATAAAAACTTTGCTACTGTGAGCCGCAAAGCTTTGAGTGAAAACAGTTTTTCATTTTTGCAAAGTTTGGCCCAGGATATGGCAACTCAGGACAATCATATCCAATCATTGCTGGTTATCTCAGAACAAGGAACTATATTGGCATCCTCCCATCCCCTCAAATATCCCCAATTTACTAAAATTGCGAAAATCAACATTGAACTGTTAAAAAGTAAACAACAAAACATGATTCAATTCCATGAAAAAAAATCTATACTGCAAAGCATTTACCATATTAAAAAGTCCCAAATAGGAGCACCTTACAATATCAACATATACATGACATTGTCTATGAAAACCATGCAGCAGGATATTCGCCGCATGTGGTACTATTCCATTCTATGGACTGCCGGCTTTATCATCCTGGGAATCATAATCGCTATTTTTATCAGCAGCAAAATGAGTAAACCAATAGCCCAACTCGCATCTGATGTACAACAAATAGCGCAAGGCAGATTGGATTTCAATATTCGGCCTCAGTCCAATGATGAATTGGGCCGATTGAGTCAGGATATAGAAATCATGCGTCAAAGTATACAAAATTTGACTACAGGCTTAGAAGACAAGGTAAGAGAAAGAACAGAAGAATTGCATGAAAGCAACAATAAATTGTCAAAGGCAATGAACGCTCTTTGGGGAGAAATGCAATTGGCCCGCAAAATTCAAACCGCTTTGCTGCCGCAAATACCTCTTTTGGACAATTATGATATATTGACAGATATGAAACCAGCGAGTGAAGTCGGTGGTGATTATTATGATGTTATTGAAACTGATACAGGGCTTTGGATTTTTATGGGCGATGTATCCGGTCATGGCGTTCCGGCTGGATTGATCATGATGATGGTCCAAACCGCTATTCGTACCGCTGTAGCCAATTCCCCTGATATAATGCCGGACAAATTGTTGTCTATTGTCAATCAAATTATTCGTACTAATATTCAGTCTTTGCGGGAAGACCGCTATATGACTCTTGTCGCACTCAAAGAAGAATCCCCAGGCCGGTTTGCTTTTACCGGCCTGCACCAGGATTTGCTGATACATCGTGCCATAAACAATGAAATTGAGGTCATCGAGACAAATGGTATGTGGATTGGCATTGAAAACAATATCGAAGATTACAATACCATTTCCCATATTGAGCTCAATAAAGGAGATTGCCTTTTTTTGTTCACAGATGGATTGACAGAAGCTATCAACTCCAATGGCATGCTATTTGATCAAACCGGACTTATTGATTCCTTGAAAAAGAATGCCCATCAATCGCTGTCAAATATCCGAGCCAATTTGTACCAATCCCTATCATCTTTCCAGGCGAACGATGACATAACCCTGCTTTTTCTGCGCCGCAAATAAGATTTATAAATAGTTCTTTACAAATGCCAGGCTGTCATTTTGTTTGATAAAAAAAAAATGGCAATCCTTTTAACATAGAAATCAAAGACATCATTGAAGATTTTCAATTTATTGACGATTGGGAAGAACGTTTTTCCTATATCATCGATCTGGGGAAAAAAGCTCCTGCTTTTCCGGAAGACAAAAAAAACGAGCAATATGTTGTCCATGGCTGTATGAGTCCCGTTTATTTACATGCTTTTTTTAATGAAGACAACACTTTACAAATACAGGCAGATGCAGACGCGTTCATTGTACGGGGATTGGTGGCACTGGTTACAATAATCTATTCTGGTAAAACTGCAAACGAAATATTGACAATAGACATAAACAAAGTTTTTCAAACATTAGGTTTAGAAAAAAGCCTGAGCCCCAATCGGCGCAATGGTTTTTATGCAATGGTTCGAGTCATTGTGGAATTGGCCAATAATCATTCCGATTAATATTACAAAATAAAAAAAAAATAAAAATGCAAACAATTTGCGCAAATCTATATTGACGATTGTATTTTTTTTTGTATTATTAAAGTATTATGGAAAAACAAAAAAAACTGACAAAAAACCGGCAACTTATACTCCAATTGCTGCAAAACAACCAAGCTCCTGTTAACGCAAAAATTATCCATCAAAAATTATCACAAAATGACAATACACAACAGATCAATCTTTCTACTGTGTACAGATCATTGGATTATTTGGAAATCAATGATTTTATCAAAAGCTTTGCAATCGCCGAGGCCAAATATTACTATGCAGCAACCCAGGGGAAACACGGACACTTTTTAATATGCAAACAATGCCAGGAAATCATTCCATTCACGCAATGCAATATCACAGAAATCCAATCGGAAATTGAAAAAAAATTTCGATATAGTATCCAAAGTCACTTAATTATATTTGAAGGTCATTGTTTAGAATGTGATAGATATATTCACAAAAAAAAAACTATATCTCAAAAACGACTATGATATAAAAGCATATAAAAGTAAAGCAACAAAATGAATACCGTTAAACATAAAAATAAACAAAAAAACCAAAGGATATATAATGGAAAATGGTTAACATATCTTTTGGTTGCTATACTACTAAATATTGGCTGTACTCCAAAAACCGAAAAAATAACAGGTCAAAAACAAATTCAAATTGCTACTTCGATATTTCCTATACAAAATTTGATCCAAAAAGTGGCAGGTAGTGAAGTAAAAATTCAATCCATTATACCAGAGGGCGCAAATCCCCACACGTACTCCCCGCCTCCCTCTGTGATAAAAAAATTGCAGAATATTACAATGTTTATAGCAGTACATCCTAACCTTGACCATTATATCACAAAATTTGTGCCCACAAAAAAAATTGTTTATCTTCGCAAATCACTTGATCATGATGAAAACCCGCATATTTGGCTGGATCCTGCCGGAGCTATTTATATCTGCAAAAAAGCCAGTGAATTTTTGCTAACACTAATGCCGCACAAATCTGATATTTTTGCCAAGAACCAAAGAAAATGCGAAAATGACATTCGCAAATTGGAAAAACAGATAGGTAATATTTTGACACCCATCCAGGGTGCTAAGTTGATTCAAGGTCATCCCTCCTGGGATCAATTTGCCAAAAACTTTGGATTAATAATCATTGACACCATTGAAAGTGGCCATGGCCGCCAAATATCGTTAAATCACATCAAAAAACTCATTCAAACCGGACGCAAAGAAAAAGCCGCAGCAATCCTGCTAGGTCTAAGGATACAAAGCAAAACCGCTCGCATTTTGGCCAAAGAATTGCAAATACCTTTGATACGAATGGATGCTTTGGGCAATCCAACCAATCCAGATAAAAATACCTATGAAAAATTAATGGTACACAATGCGCGTACACTGGTACAGAGCATTGACGGTATAAACAAATAACAACAAACAAATGGAAACACAAAACTTTCGCCACAAAAATAAAACACAACTCCAAAAGATAAATGAGACAGATCATCTGTATCATTCCAAAAATGAAGAACCTGTGATACAATTGAGCAATGTCTGGCTTCGGTATTCCAGCACCCCTCTCCTTGAAGATATCACCTTTCGCGTCTATGGGCAACAAATTGTATCTATTGTAGGTCCAAATGGCAGCGGCAAAACCACTTTGCTTAAAGCTATTCTGGGTTTTTTAAAACCATACCAGGGTGATATCAAAATATTTGGCCGTTCTCCCAAAGAGATACAAAATACCGGCTGGATTGGTTATCTGCCCCAACTTACAAACTATGATAACAATTTTCCAATGCAAGCAAAAGATGTTGTCGCTTTGGCTCGTTACGCGAACGAAACCCCAGGCAAGAGATTGTCAAAATATGACAAAGAACTAATTGATCATAGTCTGGCACAGGTAAATATGACTAATTTTAAGAATCACCATTTCGGCAGTTTGTCTGGTGGTCAAAAACAAAGAATACTGATTGCTAGAGCATTGACATTGCAGCCCAAAATGCTTATTTTGGATGAACCATCTACTGGATTGGATTCTGTCGCCCAAGACAGTTTTTATGAATTGTTGCAAGAGCTTCGTGAAGAGCAAAATCTAACGATTCTAATGGTATCACATGATATTGGCACTGTGTCGACCATTGTAGATACGATTGCCTGCATCAATCAAAAACTTCATTTTCACGGTCCCCCGAGTGAATGTAAGCCTGACGACAACCTAGCGCGAATATTTGGCAAAAATATTTTTATATTGCAACACGATGAGCATTGTGATAGCTGCGGCACAGAAACATCAAAAAAAAATAATGGAAGGCAATAGGCAATAAAGGCATGGATCTATCATCGTTGACAGCACTATTCGAAT
>CAZCVM010000082.1:5240-8162 GCA_964501965.1 uncultured Leptospiraceae bacterium
TTCGAATTGGAAATATTCCGCAATGCATTTTTTATGAGTATCATTTTGAGTATTCTATTTGGCTTGATTTCATTTTTTATTGTTTTGCGCAAAATGGCCTTTTTGGGAGCCGGTATCTCGCACACTGCGTTTGGAGGTGTGGCCCTGGGAGTTTTGTTGGACATTGATCCTTTCGCCTCATCATTGGTTTTTTGTCTTTTGAGTGCAGTTTTGATCACCCGCCTTAGTAAACAACAAGCCATCGGATTTGATACTGGCATAGGCATATTTTTTTCCTTTGCCATGGCACTAGGCTCGCTTTTTATCGCCCTAAAAAAAAATTATACTTTTGATTTAACCGGATATCTTTTTGGCAATATTTTATCTGTGGAACGAATAGAAATATATTGGGCTTTTGGGGCATTGCTTTTTTTTAGCATTTTTTTAATCTTCTATTTGCAAAAACTATTATTTTTAAGCTTTGATCCAGAAGTGGCAGCAGTATCTGGAATACGTACTATTTTTTTAGAATACAGTCTGATATTATTTTTAGCTCTAATCATAGTTACTAGTATCAAAAGTGTTGGCATTATTTTGGTATCCGCACTCGTTGTCTTGCCTGCCAGTTTTGGCTTGGCATTGTCCCAAAATTATCGAAATGTCATGCTTTTAGGCGTATTCTTTGCGCTCGTTAATATGTTAAGCGGATTGATCGTCAGTAATTTCTGGGACATACCCACAGGAGCATCCATTGTTGTCATTGGCACTATGGTTTATTTTTTTACTATTAGTCTTAAAGCATTGTTTGGAAAAATTTAGACGATGCAGAATTTGTGGTTTTGGGCTGCCCGGGACTCGAACCCGGAACCTGCTGATTAAGAGTCAGTTGCTCTGCCAGTTGAGCTAGCAGCCCAAGTTCAGATAATAAAATTTTCTTTTTCTGTCAATGTTAATTTGAAAACTAGATTGAAAAACGCATAGTTATTTAAAATGTTTTTTAAATAACTATGCAATAAAAAAAAAATTAAAAATTTTAATTTTTCTGGGACAAACACAGCTATCCGCAGCTCTTTTAATAATAGAACCTAAAAACTTTTTACGGAGACTATTATGAAAAAGCAAAGCAAACCCAAAGAATACACAAATCACACAAGTGTAAGTTTAAAAAGAAAACACATAGAAATTTTAGAAAAAATTTCCGAGGAACATAAAATATCAATGAATGAATTGATGATTTTACTGCTGCGATATATGAATGAACGGGTTTTTGAATTGGCGGATAAAAAAGCGCGTGTTAAATATCAAAAACCAGAAGGAAATATAAAAATTGTAAATTTGTATATTGGCCAGAGAGATTATGAAAGGAATTTGGATGCAAGGCGGTATGGGAAGGTTTCTGTTTCCTGGCTTTTAGCCTATGCAATTGAGCATTGTCTTAGTATGGTTTTACAAATAATCTATAAGGGATTTGCGCAGGGTAAAGAAATTTTAAATAACTGCATTGGTTTACAGACTTTTTTAGTAAAAAAATTGACAAACAGGGTTAAATTGGTATCGATATGGTATCCGCAACAAGAATAAAAAAATAAAAAAATTCAGTTGAAAAACCTGGACTAAATTCTTTCATGGGAAATATGAAAAAGAATGATAAAAAGCATACGCAGGTTTAGCATGAAAACAATGAACAAAATTAAAACGGCAATCTCACAAATAGCCCTCATTACTATCTTTCTAAGCATATTAATATCATGTTCCAATGGAGAGCGCGAGCTAACCTTGCAAATCACTGCCGTAAATGGCACATTTAGCGGCAATTATAGCATAGACGGCGGGGCTTTGACCTCTTTTGTTCATACCAGTTATGAAAACAATCAGGCTATTTTTGAAAAAAAAATCAAAATCCTGGAAAATATTGCCATTGAGATTACGGCAGAAAATACAGCCACTTCGCTTACCTTGCGAATATATGAAGATGGCCAAATAGTAAAAAATGAAAATAAAACTGGCAATGGCACAGAAACTCTTTTCATCCAACTGAATTATCTTTTGGATGAAAACAATGCTCCCACGGATCAAACCACAGACACACAAACTCCATCTACAGAAACACCCTAATTACGCAATATTACAAATCCAAGAGGGAAATATGCTAAAAAAACCTATTCCGCATTTCAAAAATTTCCAAATTATTGAACATCCGCTGATACAGCACAAATTAACCTTTGTTCGAGATAAGCATACTAGCACAAATTTATTCAAAGAGCTCATCAATGAAATAGCCATGCTCATGGTCTATGACATAACCCGTGACTTAGCTTTAGAAGAAATTGAAATTGAAACGCCCATTTGCAAAACCAAATCACGCATTGTGGCCGGCAAAAAAGTCGTTCTGGTTCCCATCATTCGCGCTGGCCTGGGCATGGTTGAAGGAATAGCAAAGCTAATCCCATCTGCGAGAATAGGCCATATCGGTTTGTATCGTGACCCTGATACCCACAAACCAGTACCATATTATTTCAAAATACCTTCTGAAACAGAAGACAGAGATTTTATTGTCATTGATCCAATGCTTGCAACAGGCGGGTCAGCTGTTGCTGCCATTCAAATGCTCCAAAAAGCAGGAGCACGCAATATAAAATTTGTATGTCTTGTTGCCGCGCCAGAAGGAGTAGATATCTTTTGCCAAGCACATCCAGATATTCCCATTTTTGCCGCTACACTGGATGAAAAGCTCAATGATAAAAAATATATTGTTCCCGGTTTAGGTGATGCAGGAGACAGATTATTTGGAACCAAATAATCTTACAATAAAAAGCAGATCCTTTTTAGCCTGGCAATATGCCCCGCTCCTCTTCTGTTAATGGCGCAGATTTTTTGATTCCATTCGTAATTAATTGGAAGGCATCATCCACATTATCACAAAAATTAATTAACTTCAAATCC
>CAZCVM010000083.1:0-8147 GCA_964501965.1 uncultured Leptospiraceae bacterium
TCTGATTCTTTTGATCATTCAAAATTTTATTATTTGCCAAATAAACCGGAATTTTCTTTTTTTCAATACTTGCCAAAAACCTACTATATAAAAACATATCTCTTTCAAAGATATTTCCAGAACTAGATGCTTCTGCAATGATAATTTTAATATTGGGATACTTTGCCAATGCGCGTTCAAAGCCTTTCAAAATAGTACGATTTGCGCCGGGAACCAACCAATGAGATATTGTTATAGAGCATTTCTCTAAATCCCGAGCTGAACCCACAAACCAAATCTCTTGATCAGAAATCTTATTATTAAAAATTTTTATGGTTTTTATGGTTTTTATAGAAGAATAAAAAAACTTCTCTGCCATTTTATCATGGGAACGTGGTTGCGTAACACTCAAAAATGACCGCAAATATCCAGACACTTCTATTGCCATTGGACTTATTAAAAGAAAAAATGAAGGAAGAATCCAAATCATTTTCTGCCAGGGCTGAAATAGAATACCTTCATCAGAGAATGCCTGGCTTGCCTTTCTTTTGCGCCACCAAATCAATCCAATGAGAAAAACCAACGGCCAATACAAAAAGAAAAAGCCCGGCGCGAATTCTATGATTTCTTTACCCGTCAGAGCTGGCACTTGACCAATGGCATACACATAACCAAGCAAAATCCTGGCAAACAATTCCAAATGTCCCAAAACCAGACCATACAAAAACCAGGGCAAAAAAAGCAATGTAAACACAGCGGAAAAACTCAACAAAACCACAAAAGAACCCAAAGGCACAGCAATAATATTGAATAAAATGGACCATGGCTGTATCTGATGAAAAAAATACGCCAAAATTGGAAAAATCGCGATAGATGCGGAAAAGGACATCCACATAGATTGCCATATTCGATAACCCATTTTGACCAACCAAATTTGCCAAACAGCCCCCTCTTTTTCTGTCAGAGGTACGGGCAAAGACAAACGCAACCAATGCCAGAATTTTTCAGCCCAGGGCATGACCCATACAATACCGGCTACAGCTCCAGCGGACAACAAAAAACCAGGCTGTGTAGCTTGCTCAGGCGATACAGCCAAAATCAACCAGGCAGCAAACGCCCATGTTTGCCTGGCATCAGCTTTGCGGCCCGCCCAGTTCCCCAAAATCGGTAATACAGAAAACAAATACGCCCGGATCAAAGAAATTTTGAATCCTGCAATGATCCAATACAACAGCCCCAAAATGATCATTACAACCTGACCTTTGAATTGCCAATCAGGTCTTCGCTGGATAAAGGCAACAATCATAGAAAAAAGCAAAGTCAAATGCAGACCGGACGCGGCCAATAAATGGATTGTCCCACTTTGTAAAAACGCCTGACGAATGTCTTCATCCAGATATGACGAATCTCCCAGCACCAGACCGCGCACCAACGGTGCTACTTGCGGAGAAATATTGTTTGTCATTTTGTGCCACAAAAAAGCCCTGGTCTTCGCGCTGAAATACAATAATTTTTGCCACAAAGTCTGATCCCCTGTTTGGGGATCAGACAAAACATCCAATTGATTTGCGCGGCCAACAGAAACAATACCAGCATAGCCATTTTCCAATAAATAATTTTGATAGGCAGATAAATTGTGCTGGTCAAATCTTTTGGCCAGAGGTCTAGGCTGAGCAGTGATCACAACTTTTGTACCTGGCTTGATAGATTGCCACTTTTTCTTTTTTACTGGATCATGCATTTTCAAACTAAATGCCTGAAAATCAAAAGCATACACCAGTATTTTTCCCTGTATCGAAATTTCCTGATTAGCGCGTACCATGGATTGGACACGCAAATCAAAGCGGGCTTTCCCCTGCTTTGCGGAGATAAAGGAATCTATCGTGCCGGTCAAAACTGTGATTGGATATTCATAATACTGGGGAGTATCACGCAAAATACCTGAAAGACTTTTCTGATTTTGAATCCATTGAAAACGTATATGAACAAAAAAAACAATTACCAAAAGTACCAATAAAAACAAAGCCCGAAACCGGACTTTGGCAGGATTATTTTTAACAAAACGATGGACAATGGAATATAAAAACGAAAAAGATATAGCTATTAGAATAAAAAAGACAAGCAACCAGGACTCTGCTCTGGGGTCCAAAGCAACAACGTCTTTTGTAAAGCTATGCAATAAAAAAGCAGCAACTATGCTGACAAGAATAAAATAATGGATCATGTCCGCCTGCCCAAAGGATATTTGGGCAGGTTTGAAGGATTAAAGAATTACTGCAAGGGCTTTTTCATAATCCGGTTCTTGAGTAATCTCCGGCACTTGTTCGGTGTACAAAACTTTATTATTCTCATCCAAAACAATCACTGCTCTGGAAAACAATCCTTTCAGCGGTCCATCTATGATACGCAAACCATAGTCTTCGCCAAATTTGCGCTCTCTTAGTTCGCTCAAAGAAACCACATTTTCTAAACCTTCTGTAGTACAAAATCGATTGTGCGCGAAAGGTAAATCCAAAGAAATACACAAAACAACCGTATTGGCAGCCTTTTGTGCCTGCGCGTTAAATGTGCGCACAGAAGTCGCGCACACAGGTGTATCCAAACTGGGAAAAATATTCAAAACTTTTCTTTTACCAGCAAAATCCGCCAATGAAACATCCGACAAATCTGTCTTTGTTAATGAAAAATCCGGCGCGTTTGAACCCACATCCGGCAAATTGCCTGCTGTTTGAATCGGATTGCCCTTTAATGTAATTTTAGCCATAATTTCTCCTTTGATATTCTTTATTCAATTAATATTTAAGACAAGATACAAAATATTTTGCCTTATGGCAAGCATATTATTCAATAATCTATTGCTTGACATTGATCGGCAACGCGTTTTTTTTGTTTTATGACAGAAATAGAACAAATACTCTCTTTACCCATGCAAGGCAAACGGATCACTCCAAAACAAGCATTGCTTGTTTTGAACCAGGGCTCCTGGGCGCAATTGGCTCATTATGCAAATGAAATGCGTCAAAAAAAAATTCGCTCTAATCAAGCATCCTTTACCATGTTTCGGATCATCAACTATACCAATGTTTGCACGATAGGTTGTTCTTTTTGCAGTTTCAAAACCAATAGCACATCTAAAAACGCGTACATACTAAATCAGACTGAAATCGAGCAAAAAGTGCAAGAAGGGATTGCCCAGGGAGCCAAACAGGTTTTCTTCCAGGGCGGCGTGCACCCTAAACTCGGATTGGATTACTACACAGAAATATTGAGCTTCATTAAATCAAAATTTCAGATTCATATTAGAGCATTCTCACCAGTAGAAATTTTTCGATTGGCCCAATTGGAAAAAACATCCATTCAGGCCACATTATCTGCATTGAAAGATGCGGGCCTGGATTCTTTGCCTGGCGCAGGCGCGGAAATATTGGCAGAAAGAGTCAGAAAAATACTAAGCCCCAACAAATTGACTGTTGATCAATGGCTGGATGTAATGCGCCAGGCCCACAAAATGGAAATTTTCGGAAGTGCCAATATAGTATTTGGCTCCGTGGAAACCAACGAAGAAATCATTGAGCACCTTACAGCGGTACGTGGATTGCAGGACGAAACAAATGGTTTATTTGCTTTTATTCCATGGACATTTCAGCCGCAAACAAACTCTTTTCCGATCCAAAACGTAGGGCCACACAAATATTTGGCAATCGTCGCACTTAGCCGTTTATTTTTGGACAATATTGACCATATTGAAGCAAGTGTTTTGGGAATGGGCCCTGATTTGGGCGCATTGGCATTGCATAGCGGGGCAGATGATATCAGTAGTCCAGTTATTGAAGAAAATGTGATGCAATCCCAGGGGTTGAGTACAGAAAAACAGGCTGTTGCTTTTTTACAAAAAGCTGGATTCGAGCCTGTGCAGCGTGATTTCTCATACAATATTATTAAAAAGTATACATAAAAATCACGCTAACACTTAAATCTATGCTATTTTTAATCTAAGCTAATCTAAAGGCGTACAATCTGTATACCATTTCTAGTCAATAATAATCGCTAGTTATCGATAAAAATCAATCGAAATCCATTGAAAATGGTATAGTCGAAATGCTAGCTGGCTTTTACCTGTTCAATAAGCTGCTGAAAACCTTCTTTATCATGGATTGCCATTTGAGAAAGAGATTTGCGGTCCAAATCAATACCTTTATTTTTTAACGCAAACATAAATTTACTGTAGCTCATACCATGCTCTTTACAAGCAGCATTGATACGGACAATCCATAAACTGCGGAATGTTCTTTTTTTGCGACGTCTATCCGCGAAAGCATGTTGCAATGATTTGCGTACTGCGTCCTTTGCTGTCCGATACAACCGGTGACGCCCTCCCATATAGCCTTTGGCCTGGGACATTACTTTTCTTTTTTTTCTTGCGTGTATAAGGCCGGATTTTGCCCGTGTCATAATTTATACCTTTCTTTTTTCAAGAATACTTTGTCAATAATTCTTTTTGATTTAGTATTTCTTTGTTCTTTATTTGTTCTTTATTTCATTTTGATTATTTGGAAGCACCATAAGGCAGCAAACGGTTGATCCTGGATTCGTCAGCACTATCCACCATGGTTCCAGAACCCAATCTTCTTTTGCGTCCAGGACTTTTTTTTGTTAAGATATGATTGCCGAAAGCCCGAGATCGTTTGATCTTCCCTGTCGCAGTGGTACGAAATCTTTTTTTCGCGCCCGGATTTGTTTTCATCTTTGGCATGTTGATTTTCCTTTTGCTTATTAATTTACTATTAATTTACTATTTTTATTTATTTTATTCTTTATAGTTCTCTGTCTTGCTTTTTTTCTGGCTTCTTTTCTGGCTTCTTTTCTGGCTTCTTTCAATATTAAGGCTTTTATTTAAGGCTTTTATTTTTTCTTTTTAGGATTGAGAATCATAATAAGATTGGGGCCTTCCTGTTGCGGATCTTTTTCCGCAGTGCCGTATTCTTCCAATTCAGATCGAAATTTATTGATTAAGGTGAAGCCAATGTCCCGATGTGCCATTTCCCGGCCCCGAAACATTACAGTTACTTTCACTTTATCACCTTTTTCCAAAAATTTCTGTGCATGATTGCGTTTTGTCTCATAATCGTGGGTATCAATTTTGGGTCTGAGCTTTACTTCTTTAATATTAATAACTTTTTGCTTTTTTTTGGCTTCTTTTTGCTTTTTTAGATGATCAAACTTGAATTTACCATAATTAATAATTTTCACAACAGGTATTTCCTGATCCGGTGATACCTGAACCACATCAAGCCCCTGCTCTTCTGCTTTTTTAATAGCCTCTGCCAATGGCACAACTTCAGGTGGTCCATCTTCTACCACCAATCGAACTTCTTTGGCCTGAATAAACTCTCCTATACGAATATCATCTTCTTTTGACTGTACTTGACCCCGATTTTGTCTCCTACGCATTAATTTATTTTTACCTCTCCTGCAATTCTAAAAATTTTTCTGTCCAAAATAATGAAAACTTCTTTGGGTAGTACTGGAATCGAACCAGTGACTTCCTGCGTGTCGAGCAGGCACTCTAACCATCTGAGCTAACCACCCAAAATCCCATGATTGGACATGAAGAGCAACAATAGAATTTTGCTTTACAATGTCAAGGAAAATACAGGTTTGTTCTTGTTGGAATAAATAAAAAAAATAGTAAGGAGAATACTATGTTGCAAGGACAAGTAGCAGTTATTACCGGAGGCGCAAGGGGATTTGGACTGATGACCGCAAAAACTATGGCCCAAGAAGGCTGTAATATCGTTATTGTGGATGTTTTGGATCAGGAAATCCCCCAGGCAGTGTCAGAAATCCAAAAAATGGGCGTTCAGGCTATGGGAGTTCGGGCAGACATTACCAGTGCGGATGATTGCACCAAAGTTGTCAATGAAGCCAAAGATACTTTCGGCAAAATCGATATTTTGGTCAACAATGCCGGAGTATTGCGGGATGATCTAACCCTGCGCATGAAAGAAGCGGATTGGGACCTGGTCATTCAGGTAAACCTCAAAGGAACTTTCAACATGACCAAAGCAGTTGTCAAACTAATGAACAAAGCCCGCCAGGGAAAAATCGTTAATGTTGCCTCAGTAGTCGGTATCATGGGCAATCCTGGCCAAGCCAATTATGTCGCATCCAAGGCAGGAGTCATTGGCCTGACAAAAACCTGGGCCAAAGAATTTGCTTCCAGAAATATAAATGTCAATGCTGTAGCTCCAGGTCTTGTACTCACGGAAATGACCAAATCACTTACAGAAGAACAACGCGCAATGCTTGCCAAACAAACTCCATTGGGACGCATGGGAGAAATGGAAGATATTGCCAATGCGATTACATTTTTATCCAGCCCCAAAGCTTCCTATATCACAGGCGTTATTTTGAGAGTGGATGGCGGACTGGCCACAGGATCCTAAAAATTCTTGCTGCATAACGAAAAAACCGCAGTTTTGCTCAAGTATCTATAAAAAAGTAACTAGAAAAATGAGAAGCAAAATGCTTATGAGAACCTGCTTAACCAGTGACTCAAGCCCAGCAATATATTGCCGTTATGCAGCAAAAACTTTTTGAAATCCAAAGCTGATTGCATTATGGATTGCCAATAATCAATGCTTTTTTGCGCCATTGCTGGATTTTTCTCTTGGTCTAGGTACTGGGCCAGAACATCGCGTGATCGATACAAAACAAAATCCGTCAGCCACAATAATCTTTCCCTATCAAGCTGACTCCATTTTTCCAGCCAATCCACAGCAATGGTACGTTTGGCCGCATCCGCGCCCAAAGCTAATGGAGCCTGGTATTGTATAAAATTAAAAAAAGCCAAATAATCATCCAATAAGTTGCCGTCTTCTTGCAAAAATTCATCCAGTTTTTCCATCCGGCCTGATAAAAATGGAAAGATCGATTCATTGACAGGAGAATCCGCCAGGCCTTGATCATGCGCTTTTTGCCAGATCGCTCGCACTGCGTCATCCGACAAAAGCCGGAAACGCAACTCAATAGCCCTGGATTGGACGGTTTTTAATAAGGCTTGTCTTTGATGCGCTATTAATACGATAAACTGATTGTCCACTGCTTCTTCCAGTGTTTTTAGCAATGCGTTTTGAGATAAACTGCTTAGACTATCTGCGTCATCAATAATCAACACTTTGCGCGATGAACGCATTCCACTATATTGCGAAGCTGAAATAAATTTACGCACCTGTTCAATAGATATATTTTTAGTGATACCCTTTCCTTTTTCCGGGAAAAGATGCACCAGGTCAGGATGATTGCCCCGTTGCATTTGAAAACAAGAACCGCATTCATTGCAGGCTGTATTTTCTTTTTGCGGATTTTCGCACAATAGAAATTGAGCCCAGCGCATAGCCAATAGATGTTTGCCGACGCCTTTGGGACCGGTAAACATTATGGTCTGCGGAATATTGCCATATTGATAAAAGCTTTGTAATATTTGACGGTTTTTTTCATGAGCCAGTACTTCCGGCAAAAAAGTAGTCATCGCGTATCTCTACCAATTAATGTAATCACCTGCTGTTAACCAACCATGGTAAACAAAATGCCCTTGATTTTTTCGATTTGGGCCAACAATTTTAAGCCTTTATTTCCTTGCAATACAGCCTGGCTGACCAGTTCCAATTCGCGATTGATCCGCACAATTTCATATTCTACCAATTGATTTGTCTTTTGCCGTCCTGTAACATGACGCAAAGAAACACCATTATCCAAAATATATTGCAATACTCGGCGTACACTTTCTCGAAATTCTTTTAACTCACCAGGCCCCTGATTTTGTTTGAACTTTTCCGTACAATCCGTAAACTGCTGTAAAAGCTCGTCTATTTGCTGTTCATAAGCCTGACTTTGCTTCTCAATTTTTTGGCCCAATATTTCTGCAAAAGTTATACTTCTTTGGGCATTATTGACTGGAATGCCTTTGCCTGTTGCCTGAGGCAATATTCGCATTGAACCAGCAGGATAAACACTTTTTTTTACTTTGGCCATGCAACTGGATCAAGCTCCAGAAGTATCGAGAGCAATAGATGCTTTTGAGCCGGCATTTTGTTCGCTCAAAGAATCTTGGGAAGCGTCCGCAGTAGACTTGCCGGATATGGTTGCTGTGCGGTTGATATGACAGT
>CAZCVM010000084.1:0-6108 GCA_964501965.1 uncultured Leptospiraceae bacterium
ATGCGTATGTCTGAACCAATCATTGTCTGGTAGCTCAAAACATTTTCCGGTGTAAAAAGATGACTGGATCCATCAATGTGCGAGCGAAATGCTATGCCCTCATCGCTAAATTTTACCAACGGGGACAAAGAATAAGCCTGAAACCCGCCGGAATCCGTCAGCAAGGCCTGATCTATATGCGCAAAATTGTGCAAGCCCTTAAAGCTTTGCAAAACATCCATTCCAGGTCTCAAAAATAAATGGTATGTATTGGCCAAAATAAGCTGGTAACCCAAACGCCGCATAAACGCATGGTCAAATCCTTTGACACTGCCCTGGGTGGCGACCGGCATAAACACTGGTGTATTAATTATCTGATCACGGATTTGCAACTCACCCAGTCTTGCCTGTCCCTGTGCCGCGTGAATTTTGAAATTCCATGTTTTTCGTGAATCCAAAAAATACTCCCTCTTTATCTTCCGCCAATCAAACGCAATAACTAAATTTATCTTTTATTTTTTCGGGCGGCGCGCAAAGAATCCACTGCAAAATCAACTGTGGCTTCTTCCCAATCCACTTGATCCAACGCAACCCATAAATCCGCGCCCATTTTTACGCTTCTGCCATACTTTCGGCCTATGGCAGTTTGGGAAGTCGGATCATACACATAATAATCATCGCGGATATTTTCCAGCAGCAATCTGCCTTCCACCGGTATATCCAACCAGGTAACAAAAAACATATCCCGCCCTGTTCCGGTGAGCCGTACTTGAAAAGTCTGACCTACTTTGGATTCCATGTAACGACATACAGCCAATTTGAGCATAGTGCGTTCTGCGTCCGTACTCTGCCGCTCTGTTTGTGACATTTGCAGGCCCATTTCATTGAGCTCTGAATCTGAATAAAAGGCTTTTTTGCCGGCAAGTAAATTGCGTATTTGCCGATGTACCACTAAATCCGGATACCTGCGAATAGGCGAGGTAAAATGCAAATAGTCTGAAAATCCAAGACCAAAATGCCCAATATTGGCCTGCGGGCTATAATTTGCTTGTTTCATAGAACGCAATACTTTATAATGAAATAAATTTTCCATTGTATTTCCTTTGATCTGCTGCAACATATCCAACATACTTTGTCTCGGATTTTCAACAGATACTTCCCAGGATATGTTGAAAGCAGCCAATTCTTGCTGTAGTGCATAAATTTTTTCATAATCCGGCTTTTCATGTACCCGAAACAAAGCAGGCATATTATTTTGTTTCAAAAACAATGCTGCTGCCCGATTGGCCTCCAGCATCGCGATCTCAATTAATTTGTGACTTTTCAGGACACTTTCCTCGGATAAAAAAACATCATCACTGGTCGGTTCTTCAGAATGCACTCCCAGGTTGCGCTCCACCAATAGATCCGGCAAATGCAAATCCAAAGGTTTTTGCGGATAATGGGACGCAACCCCCTGGGTCAAGGTGAATATTTTGCTGAAAAATTTGCGCAAATCAGAAATATCTTTGTCAAATGGCTGCAATGTTTCCTGAAACAGACTTTTTTTGTCGAGCAAAGCATGCCCTTGCTCATAGGTAAGCCGATGATCAACTTCAATTAATGAAGGGTAGAAACGAAAATTTAGCAAATGAAAATTATTATCATAAACCAATTCACAGGTCAATGCTGCTTTCACTTCTCCCTGACGCAAAGAACAATGATCTTCACTAAAAAATGGCGGCAGCATTGGTATGACTTTGTGCTGCAAATATGTGCTATTTCCTCGGGTCATTGCTTCCCTGTCCAAATCAGAGCCATGACTTAGCCAGATAGCCAGATCAGCAATATGCACGAACAAATGGTATTTACCGCGCCGGATTTCCAAAGACAATGCGTCATCAAAATCCTTGGCACTGGCTCCGTCCATAGTAATGGTAAAAACTTTGCTCAGGTTCTCACGTTTCAAACCAGCCCAGGCTGATTCCCGATCCAGGAAAGCAATGCGTTCCCATTCTGTGTTGTACTCACTTGACCATTGCTGCATCTGATTGAGATATTTCATTTTCGGCCATTGCAATGGTAAATTGTTTTTTATGCTCACTCTTTTGAAGTCCAGGTCTGAATCTGATTCATTGAGTATTTCCAGCAAAGTTCCTTCCGGAAAGTTTCCCGCCTTGGTCTCGACAAAACCGTTGTCACCCCGATTTAGCTTGATCACAATCGGCTGCCCATTTACAAAGACATTGTTTTTCTTGTGGGAAAAAATCACCCAATCCACGCCAGGCTGGTCCAGTACACGGGCAAGATGCGCGCCATTGATACCCGGGAAAGAAAAAGGTTTGTGGTACAAAGCGAACACACGGCTTGTTTGAGCTTTCAATATCTGAATGACTCTGCCTTCCCATTTTCCACGCGCAAAAAATATTAGCTCCACCAATATCCGATCTCGCATCATTAAATTGTGGGTTTCTTTGGGCGGCAGATACAGTTCTTTGTCCGTCCCGTCAACTGTGACAAATCCATGACCAGTTTGCGTGCCAAAAAATACGCCCTGAGCGAGTCCAGGAGACAAGATTTGCCATTTGGATTTGTTTATGGTCTTCACCTTACTGTCGTCCAGTTTTTGCAATACATTAATGTCAACTAGACTATTGACCAACATTCGTAAATCCTCATGGATACTTTTGGGAGCCCTTTTAGTCCGTCTTTGTTTTTTATTGTTAACTGGTTTATTTTTCTGTTGCAAATAACGCATCAATTCCTGAAATGTTACCTGCCCTTTTTTTGTATTGAAATGATTTTCAATATACTGAATGAGCTTACTACTCAAATTTTTTTGTGACATATTTTCCTGATCTTTAGTCGGCCATACTTTGAAATTTTAAAAACGCATATATAAAATCATCCAGCATTTCCCCATCCATCATTGCCTGGGTATTTCCCGTTTCAAAATTAGTTCTGTGGTCCTTGACCATGTTGTAAGGATGAAAAACATAGGACCGTATTTGACTGCCCCAGGCAATTTCTCTTTTTTCAGAATTTTTTTCATTGATTTGGTCTTCTTGCTTTTGCAGCTCTATTTGATACAGAGCAGATTTGAGCATTTTCATTGCTGTTGCTTTATTTTTCATTTGGCTGCGTTCATTTTGACATTGAACTACTGTATTGGTAGGTAAATGAGTAATGCGCACGGCAGAATCCGTTGTATTTACATGTTGACCACCAGCACCGCTGGACCGGTATGTATCCACGCGCAAGTCTTCTTCCTTTATTTCAATATCTATCGAATCATCCACTTCGGGCGTGGCGTACACTGACGCGAAGGATGTATGCCTTCTTTTCTGACTATCAAAAGGCGATATGCGTACCAATCTATGCACGCCGATTTCGCATTTCATTAATCCATAAGCGTTTTCTCCAGAAAACAAAGCGGTAAATGTCTTTATACCAGCTTGTTCACCGGCCTGATTGTCCAAAATTTGCACATGTATTTTATTGCTTTCCGCCCAACGCAGATACATCCGGACCAGCATCTCGGCCCAGTCCTGACTTTCCGTTCCTCCAGCTCCGGGATGTATAGTCAAATACGCGTTGTTTTTGTCCATTTCTCCGTTCAACAATGAAAGAGATTCCAGTTTATCGTATTCCTGGAATATCCGCATTATATCACGGTTTATCTCGGCCAGAGAGTCCTGGTCTTTTTCTTCTTCCGCCATAGCGTACAATTCCAAAATATCAGCGATTTCTTTTATTAATGTTTGCCAAGGCAGTACAGATTCTTTGAGGATTTTTTCCTCGGCAAGTATTTCTCTGGCCTTATTTTGATCTGACCAAAAATCCGCCATTCCAGTAATGGCTTGGATTTCTTCTAACCGTTTTAGTTTTTGATCAAACTTGCTCTTTTGCCACCTGTCGCGCACATCCTTGTCTATTTTTTTCAATTGGCCAAGATTTTCTTTTATTTCGCGTTCATCAAATTTTTGGCTATCCAAATCACCGGCTTTCTGTGTCATATATCATCCTTGTTTTCCATCTTAAATCAATCAATTGAATTTTATTTGTTAAACATTTATCAATTACCAATTTTTTTTTATTATTCTTTGATTTCTTTCTTTCTAAATATTGTCAAATATACCAACAAAATCAAACCAATAAAAATATACAACAAATACAAAAACCAATCTCCAAAACGGGCATAGAAAGTTTTTTCTCGCGCAGACACATCGAGCCATGCTCTCATATAACCGGGTTTGTACAATGGTATACTATTTATGATCCTGCCGTAAGGATCTATCAAACATGTCAAACCGTCATTTGCTGCCCGAATAAAATATCTATTTTGTTCCATGGCTCGCAATTGCGCCATTTGCGAATGCTGAATATGACCGGAATAATGTTTTGTCCACATCAAGTTGGTCAAATTTATTAAATAATTTGCACCCTTTTGCACGTATTGTCTCACTATACGGTAAAAAATACCTTCATAACAAATCAGCGGGCCAAACGATCCAGTCCGGTCAGAATGCATCAAGCGCAATGACTTCCCAGGTTCCCACATGCTCGCCCCATAACTATCCAACAAAGGACGAATACCAGGCAAAAGATCATCGTAAGGAAACCATTCGCCAAAAGGAACCAGTTGATTCTTGCTATAAGTGGCAATGACCTTACCCTGTTCATTGATAAAAGTCACAGCATTGTGTTCCAAATACCGGACTTGCCCGTTTTGAGCTTTATTAAACTCAGGAATGGTCTCCACAGAACCAGTCAGCAAAGGCACATTGTGCTTTCTAAGTATTTGCTTTACTCCCTCTTGAAAAGGATCCTTACGATTGTATTTTTCATAAAAAGAAAATCTTTCCAAAGTACTGCTTTCGGTCCACAATAAAAAATCCGTATCACTTGTCAAACCATCTTCCGTGAGTTTTTTCAATATTTGAAAATATCTATACCGGTTTTTGCGCCAACTGGCCCATGGATCAAACACTGGCTGCACAACAACAAAATTGCGCAAATGTGGATTTGCTTTTTTTTGTTCCAGAGTCAATTGTTCATTGCTTCTTTGTTTGCCCGGATCAGGCACCCTGTTAAAAAAAATACCACTGACAATTACCAAAACCAGCAAAAAAAATGAATATGCTTGAACGATACGCGAACGAAAAAACGTGACCATATTTTTCTTATTGTTGACTGCGAAAATCGCGGCAAGAAAACTATTGTGCGCGACAATTAAAAAACTAATCAACCAAATACCACCCCAGCGGCCCCAATAGGTTACAGCGGGCCAGGGAGCCTGGGTATATCCGATATATCCCCAGGGAAAAGCCAAATAACCATAAGATAACAAAGCATCAGACATCAAAAATAATGCACTTACAACTGGCACAAACCAGGAGCGAGGCAATTTCGAAGCTATCGCGAAAAAAATCGCAAACGGTAACGCGCGATACAATGACAAAACTAAAGCCAAGAACGGCACTCCCAAATCAGCGAAGTCTTTGAGCCAATACAGCAAAAATATCGTAAAAAATATTTCCCAAACATAAACTAATAAAAATATTTCTTTCCATTTACCCCAGTACAAATACAAAAAATACAATAACGGCGTCAAACCAATCCATGCCAAAACCGGTAAACCTCGCAGCAAAACAAAATCAGCCTGCGGAAAAGCCAAAGCAGTGACTGCGGCACTAACAACCAAGCCGGCAAAAATTTTCATTGTGGCGCTTCGGGCTAGCTGAGTTTCCAGCAACGCGAGCAAAAGAAGATAGACCGGAGGCAACAAGCCAAATCCAATGAAATATTTTATTGTTTTAAAAGACGGTAGCCACGCGGCAAGTCCTTGCAAATCCAAATCATATACATTCAAACGAAACAATATAGAAAGCATCCAAAAAGCGACGAGTGCCGAGATAGTCCATACAGCCCAGAGCACAATAAACTTAACTAAATTGCCGGCATTGCCCATTGAAAAAAAATACGCCATCAAATAAATGATCAAACTGCTGACAAAAGCTAAACCGGAAAAAAACATGCCAGCCAGCATCGCGTTGGCCGCAGTACCTCTTTGCCACAAGAAAAAGAATAAAGAAAACCAAATAACCGCAAACCCAATAAATACCAGGCCTGAAACCAGTGCCCCCCGCA
>CAZCVM010000084.1:6118-8144 GCA_964501965.1 uncultured Leptospiraceae bacterium
ACATGTATTTCAAATTTTGTTTGCTATTTTTTTCTAAAATTTCTTTACGGGCATTGACCACAGGTATGTTCGGGAATAAAATAGTATCTCCCTCGCCGTGAAAAAAACAAAAAGCTAAAAAATATAGCCATACATTCAATAATAGTACATTTACCGCAGATATGCCTGCTGCGAAAGAAATCAATCCAATCAAGCCCATACTGAGCAATATCCTGCCAATGAACAATTGTTTACCAAACCATAGCATGTTAGAGATTTCTTTTTGACCTGTGTTTTGATCTGTGTTTTGATTTTGCTTTATTTTTTGATTGCTTGTCATTTCAGTGGTTCCTATTCGTTTGGATTAAAAATTGATAAAAATTCTTCTTCGGCCATTATCTGTATTTGCATTTTTTTTGCTTTTTCCAATTTGCTGCCCGGATTGGCACCGGCAATGAGTATATCTACTTTGCTGCTGATCGCAGAAACAACTTTCGCGCCCTGAGCAGTCAATTGATGACTCAATTGACTGCGGCTCCAGCCGGTGATGGTTCCCGTCAAAAGCACTGTTTTATTGGTCCAGAAATTATCTGCGGCCATTGACACTCTGGGTTGTTCGTGGTCCAATATTTCTACGCCATTTTGCCGCATTTTGCTGATGGTGAGCTGGTTTTTTGGATTGTCCAAAAACTGGATCACATTGGCAGCCAAAACCGGACCAATACCATCCAGGGCTTCCAACTGCTCTTGATTTGTCTGCGCAAAATTGTTCCAGGTAATAAAATGGGACGCAATAAACCGGGCCATACCTGAACCTATCCCGGGAATGCCCAGCCCCCGGATCAATATTGCCAATGGCAATTTTTTTCTTTTTTCTATAGCTTGCAAAATATTTGCAGCCAGTTTTTCGCCCATTTTATCTTTTTGCTGCCTGTTTTTGAAAGACAACAAATCATTTTTGGTGATCGCAAAAATATCAGCTGGGTCTTTTACTAAGCCGGAATTGAAAAATTTTACTGCCCATTCCTCGCCTACACCCTCCATATCCATTCCGCTTTTGGAAACAAAAAACTTAATCCGCTCCCGGTTTATACCCGGGCAATCCTGGTTGCGACATGAAAGAAAAATCTGATCTTCATCCAAAATTAATTTTTGGCCGCATTCAGGACAATGATCCGGTATATCAATTTTTTTTACTTTGCTTTGAACTCTTTTGGCAAGCAATACATTCACTATTTTCGGAATAACATCGCCCGCGCGTTTGATTTTGACATAATCTCCCTGGTAAATACCTAACCGTTTCAATTCTTTGATATTGTGCAAAGTGGATCTCTTTACCCAGACTCCGCCGATACTAATGGGCTTCAACTCAGCCACCGGAGTCAAAATCCCGTTTCTGCTGATTTGGAACTTTACATTTTCCAATACCGTTATCGCGGTTTGCGCGGCAAATTTCCAGGCAATAGCCCAGCGGGGGCTTTTTGCGATATTGCCTATTTTTTCCCGCAATTCAAAATCGTTTATTTTGACCACAACACCATCTACATCAAACGGTAAATTGGCCCGTTCGGTTTGCCAATTATCAAAAAATTTTTCCATCACAGAAAAATCCCCCAGAGCAGTTTCCTCTGGCACAGCAAAACCCATTTTCTCAAGCACGGCCCACATTTCCTCTTGGTTTTTGGGACTTCGCGCATCCGGTTGCCAGCCGCTGATTTGATATATGACGCTTTGCAGGCCGCGCGAAGCAGCCTTCGCCGGATCCAAAAGCTTCAACGCGCCCGCTGCCGCGTTTCTAGGATTGGCAAAAACAGACAATTCTTTTTGCTGTCTATTTTCATTGATTTTCAAAAATGCATCATGCGGTATATAAACCTCACCCCGGACTTCCAAATATTGGGGCACAAAACCGGTTTTTTCCAATGGGCGAAGCTTTAAAGGTAAATTGCGTATTGTGCGCAAATTGACACTGACATCTTCTCCTTGATGTCCATCTCCGCGAGTCGCGCCCTGAACAAAAAAACCATTTTCATATATTAAAGAAACT
>CAZCVM010000085.1:0-8130 GCA_964501965.1 uncultured Leptospiraceae bacterium
GAAGATATTGACTCTCTGGAAAAACTGGTAATACAATAAAAATATTGACATTATTTTTCAATAAATCAAAAAAAAAGGCAAGAAAGGCATTAAATTTAACATGAAACCAAGAATGAAACAAAAAATCAACTTTATAATGAAAAATCCTCGATTATGGATCATAACATTTTTAGCCTCATGGCTATTTTTGGGCTGCGGCGCATCATCATCAAACAATGCAAATAACAAAAAAGCGGATGTCAAAAACCAAATATCAAGCATTATGCAAAGCAACCGGTATCCTTTATTGTTTTTTGTCAATTACCGAGGTGCTCCATGCAAATTCCAAATTCAAATTCTCAACGCGATAAAAGAGCGCGTCAAAGAAAAAGCAGGCTATGTTTTTATTGATGTAGACAATCCAGCCAATCGGCAGTATTTTTATCATTATAGCGTCAGGGGTATACCTTTACTGATTTTATTGGACAAAAATGGAGAAGTACTGCATCGGTTTTCGCCTGGTATCATTCCTAAAAAGCAATTGATCCAGGTTTTGGAAAATTTCTAATTTTCCAAATTTTAAGCTTCGATATACATTTATTGTACATTTATTATGAGGTAATCTATGGTTGTTGCAACAATTTTGGGCGGATTTGCCAGTATAGCTTCTTTGTGCGTTTTGCCCTTAGTGCCTATTCTTATCAGCGGCACAGTGGGCGAAGATCCGCGAAGACCGGGTATGATCGTCAGCGGCATTGTCATGGGATTTTTTGTCATAACAATCCTAAATACCGTGTATTCGCAATCTTTATCAAGCAGTATGCGGATAATCGAAATCACCAACGGTATACTCATTAGCTTTTCAGGCATCCTTTTGATTGCTGAAGAAAAAATGCTAAGCATCTTTTCATGGTCAAAAAGCACCTGGGACAGATTGTCCGGACTGGCATTGGGACTTTTGATAGGTATTGTTTGGATACCTTGCATTGGCACCGAACTCTCACAAATCCTGACGCTGCTGAATCAAAAATTTGCAAACGCGTTTTTTTTACTCATTATCTATAGCTTTTCTTTTGCGATACCATTGCTTTTAGTGGCTTATCTGTGGCATTTTTTGCGTGCAATGAGCTGGTTTCAAAAAGCCCATCGCGCCCGCCTGGTACAATGGTTCCATGGTATAGTACTGGTACTGTTTGGTATATATATAGTACGATTCGGCACATTTATTCTGTAAAAAATGACAACGAAAAAATTCTGACTTAACTATGGTGCTTGGCCTGCATGTTTTTTTTGGAATTTGCTTGGAATTTGCTTGGAATTTGCTTGAACCTTAATTGGACCTTGTTGCCATGAAAAAATAAAAAACCATGCAGGTTTAGCACTAGATCAATGGTTAGGCGTTTGCGCCATTTTGTTGTTGCTGGGTCGTCAACATTTGTATTTCTTTGTCAATATGATAAAGGCCCTGGCCTTCCAACCCTATAAGGGAAATTTTATCAACAATTGTTTGAACCAGATTTTCTTCTTCTCTTTGTTCGCTCACAAACCATTGTAAAAAGTTGAAAGTCATAAAATCCTTTTCACTAAATGCTTTATCCACAATCATATTGATAGATTTTGTGATGTATTGCTCATGTTGGAGAACTTCATCAAATAGCTCCTTGATAGAAGCAAATTCTTGCGGCGGTCGCGCTATTTCGCTCACTTTGGCCATAGCTCCGGTTTCCAAAATAAAACCGAATATTTTTTTCATGTGCATCAATTCTTCATCCGCATGCTGCCCGAGAAAATCTCCTGCCCCGGACAAAGCATTGGCGTGACACCAAGACGACATAGCCAGATACAAATTTGATGAATACGCTTCTTTTGCAATCTGCTCATTCAGTATTTCGAGCATTTCTTTTGATAACATACTTTTTCTCCTTTTTTTACAATTCTTGCATTATTTATCTCACATTTCAATTTTGAAGTCAAACAAATATTTTGAAATGTGTTTATTATGTTTCAGTTTTTACCGCATGGTTGACGGGCAATAGTATTTTGAAAAGCCAGATCGATAAAAATCCTGCAGCATACATCAACAATCCGAACATAGCTGATGTAACAAAAACGGAACTATAAAAATCACCCATAAAATCTTGAATCAACAAAGCAATCGCCATAGCCAGGGAAGCATTGCGTAAGCCCGTTTCCAATGATATAGCACGAATTTGATAATTGTTCACCTTGAACAATTTTGGTATGACAATCCCAGCCAACATTCCGCAAAAAGTCAATAGAAAAACCATACTATAAAATTTCACGCCATAACGCTGAGTATCTGAAAAAACTTCAATATTGCTAAAAACGCCCGCGATCATTAAAAAAAGTAAAGCCACAATACCTAACGCGGAAAAAATCGGGGTAGATTTGGTTGCCAATTTTTCCCAGCGCATACGCACAAGCATACCTATTCCCAGAGGAATGATAACCAATATTATGATTGTTTGTACTACAAAACCAACCGGGATAGATACTTCTGGCACATTTGCGCTATACAATGCCAACAATAGCGGTGTAAAAAAAATTGACAATACCGTTGAAAAGGAAGTCAAAGAAATAGACAAAGCCAAATCACCTTTCCCATAATAAGTCATTAAATTTGAAGTAACTCCACCCGGACTGGCTGCGATCAATACCATACCAATAAAAATAAATGGAAATGTTTCATAAAAACCTAGCAAATGACCTATCGCCACCGCGATCAAAGGCATAATGCCCCATTGCAAGATTGACCCAATCACAATGCCCTTTGGCTTTTGAAAAACCCTCTTGAAATCTTTGAATGTCAAGGTCAGCCCCATTCCTACCATGACAAAAAAAAGCATTAACACAATGGAAATCTTAAAAACTCTATCCAATAGTGTTTGCTTTGGTTTTTCTTTTAACTTGGCAAAACTATATTTCTGTCCTGCTACCTCTTTGTCCAAAGCCAACACTTTGAAGATGTATTTATCGCCCAAAAGCTCCTGATAATCGTTGGATGCATCTGTGAGAATAAACAATTCTCCATTCACACTGCGTACCATATAGAGAAATTCAGACGAAACTCCCTTCATTTGCAAAAAACGCAAGTTTCCTTTGAATTCCCTGGTATCGGCATTGGTCCAATCAATGCTTTTTGCTTCTTTATTCAGACGGCTAAATAAGTCTTTTTGCCCTTTGCCATGCGAAATCTGAACAAATTCCTGATACAAATCCACTCCCGCATACACCGGCAATGCCAAAGCTAACAGAAAAAAAAACGATAAAAAGAAAAATCTATTTTTATTCATATTCCATACCTTAAATTTTATTTGAAATAAGAATAAAAATTTGTCATAAGAAATACAAGCAAAAATTTTCCAATTTCCAAATTTGAAAAAAATAATTTATTTTGTACACAGTCAAAAAACGAAAAAACACATAAAATTATGGATTTAGGGAAAAAATCATTTGACATAAAATGAAGACTTTTCTAATAACCGCCTAACATTAAAAAAATAAGGAGACAATTCATGAATAAGAAAGACCTAAAAAAAGTTTTGGCCAGCGTAAGTGCTGCAGCCTTAATCAGTGGCGCGGGCGTCACTTTTTCCAGTTGCGGCAAAAAAGCCAATGAATCCACAAAATCAGGAAAAAGCGGTTGCGGCCAAGGTAGCTGCGGAGGCAAAAAAGCAGACAAAAAAGCTGAAAACAAAACAGACCAAACAGACACAAAGAAAAAAGCTCCACAACCCACCGAAGGATGCTAAGAAATCAATAGCATGGTTTTTGCATATTTTTGAACATAAAAATAATTTAAAATTTATTTAAAAATTTAAAAATATAATGAAACAAATTCTCTCAAAAAAAAGGCTTATCGATCACATCATTCCAATCATAAACGATCTGGCATTCATAAAAGCATTTTATGAAATGCCAGTATTTTTTTGAGGGGGTTTCCTTTTTGTGCAACTACCCGTAAATGGGCCAACCAAAGCAATCTTCGTATACAAAAGGCCATATTTTTATGAACCTGGATATTCAATTTCCCATTTTACAAAAAGTATCAGCGAAAAGGGAATGGACATCATTTTGTCCAATACTAAACAATGACGACTTATCCTGGTCTCAAAAAATGGATCAGATTCAAAAAATTGATAAAGATAAACAATATTTATCCGTGATTGCTGATATCGAATACCGGATTGCGGAAAAAAACAAAATATACAAAAAGCAACCGCAAAATTTTGCGACCAATACCTACCCGCGTCTCAACCCAACCCTGGAAATATTTCAAGTTGACTGGGACAATATAGCCCCATTTTTTGCGCTGGACTATGATGAAAAATCAAACATTTCAAAACCCCAGCATAAACCAGATTCTTTATTAATGCTATGGATCAAGCCGGAGCTAAACTTTGAGTCCCCCAAACCACCAAACATGATTGCATCTACCAACTCTGATCCGCCTGTGCTGGTCAAGCATGCGGATGAAACAGACCTATTTATTTTGAAAGCAATCGAAGAGGACATCGATCCATTGCAATCCTGGAAAGATTGGAATATTGCACCGGTAGTATTCTATCAATTGGTCCGCGAAAAAACAGCAATGGGCCTCATTTTGCAACCGGAAACAAAAATCCAAAGACAATGGAATCATGTTCCGGCCATGAAACAATTTACAACCGAGTTCTTGCAAAGCGAAGATTTTACCATTCAATGGCACATAACGCATACATGCGACTTGCATTGTAAACATTGTTATGACCGAAGTTTGCGTTCCAACCTGAACATGGATCAAGCGAATCAAATCTTGGATGATCTATTCCATTTTTGTCGCCGTATGTCCGTGCAGGGTCATGTGGTTTTGACCGGCGGCAATCCATATCTGCACAAAGATTTTTTTGCCATATACCAGGGGGCCATAGACCGCGATTTTTCCGTATCTATTTTGGGCAATCCTGTGCCGGAAAAAATGATACAAAAAACAATGGATATTGCGGAGCCAGGATTTTACCAAGTCAGCCTGGAAGGCCTACAGCAAAACAATGATTTTATCCGAGGTCCTGGAAATTTTGATGCTGTCATTTCATTTCTGGAAATATTGAAAAAACACGATATTTTTTCCATGGTGATGCTCACATTAACAAAACAGAATATGGCAGATATTTTACCATTGGCACGTTTTCTTGAAAACAAAGTGGACGCATTCAATTTTAATCGCCTATCCCAGGTAGGAGAAGGGAAAAATCTTTTGCTACCAACAAAAGCGGAATATGAAAATTTTTTGCGTTCATACTTACAAGAAGCCGAACAAAAAGATCATGTCATCCTTAAAGACAATTTATTCAATATTATTTTGCATGAAAACAATCTGCCTTTGCATGACGGCTGCACAGGATTTGGCTGCGGTGCTGCGTTTAACTTTGTGGCCATTCTGCCGGACGGAGAAGTTCATGCCTGCCGAAAATTTCCTTCAGAAATCGGAAATGCATTGGAACAAAGCTTATATGATATTTTTTACTCACCAAAAGCTCTTTCTTACCGTGACGGGCCAGCAGAATGCGCCGGATGCGCCATACGCCCCCTATGCGGGGGCTGCATGGCTGTCACCGCTGGCATGAATAATGATCCATTACAAACCAAGGATCCGTATTGTTTCCTCAAAAAATAATTTCTTTCCGGCAACCCAAAAAAATTATTTATTGCTTTTAAATACAATCTGGTCTACGCTAAATTTACCGCTTCCCCGTGTCATCAGCACAACTAAAAACAATATATAATAAAAAGGTATTTCAAAACCATTACTGCCAGCGGCAAATCCATGGCTGATATGCACAGTAAAAATGGCTACCAGCATAACAAATACCAAAGGTATGGAAAACACTCTCAAACCTAACCCCAAAACGAGCAATACCACACCAGCCATCTCAGTGGAAGCTGCCATTAGTGCGTTCAAATACGGCAAAGGTATGCCAATACTGCTAAAAAAATTTGCTGTTCCCTGTAAATTGGAAAATTTCTTTATGGCCGGTTGAAAAAAGCCATAGGCCAATGTCAATCGGATGAGCAATAATGAAAAATCTTCCCCTTTGGCAAAAAGATTCACTATTTTTTGATAGTATTCTTTTATTTGTAACATTTTGTCTCCTTTTTATCTATTTAACTTTTTAACACAAAAGTAATAGATTTGGGAGTTTCGGCGATCTTTTTTTTTGAATTGAGAAAAAATCTGAACGGTTTTTCTCAGAAGACTGAAATAACGCCGCGAACAATACCATCCAATTTGAATGAATCCGATTGGTGGGAGGCAATTTTTATGGGCTGGTATTTTGTATTTAGCGACTGAAGCACAAAATGCTCAGCTTTGATTTGTATTTTCTTGATCATTGCTTCACTTTCCAGTGAACAAACGACAATATCACCTGTTTGCGCGAAAGAGCTTTTTTGGGCTATGACAATATCACCATCCTGAATTCTCGGTGTCATAGAATCGCCCCGCGCGTAAACCAAAAATGCGTCATGCTCAGGAAAACTTAACAATTGCGTATCAATTGCAATCCTATCTTCTGGATTGCCATCCAAAAGCAATCCATTGGGGCCGCATTGAGCCAAGCCATACACATTTAAGTGGGTAATTGTTTGCGGTGATTCTGCAACAATATGATAATCTCCTGAATTGTATGGATTTTGTTCCAGATGTCCTTTTTTTTGCAATTGCTTTAGATGGTGATGCACAACACTGGGAGACGATACATCCAATACCTGCTGCAATTCCCGCACCGTTACCCCTTCATCCAGATGATTTTTCAAAAAATCCAAAATTTTTTGCTGTGTAGGATGCATTTTTTTCATTTTATTGTCATTCTTATTGTGATCTTTCGTAATATCTCGCAAATTAAAAAAAACAAAAAAAAGCAAAAAAAACTTGCATTTGCTTTTTTTTTGCTTGACTTGTTCTAGTTTTGTTCTATATTTTGTTTATGATTTTGTATATGAAATGTCAACAAAAAAAATATTTAATTCAAAAAATCTATCCAAGGAAGATAGAAATTTTTGAATTAAACAATGTGATTAGGAGAAAAACTACATACAAAAAAAATATAACAAAAAATACAACAAAGAATGTTACAAAAAAAGTAACAGAAAATATAACAACTAAAGCTAATCAGCCATACGATTGCGCAAAAAAGTTGGGATATTATAATCTGTATCCTTTGACCGTTTCTTTTTTTCTGGCAAGACAGGCTTCCCAAAAGGAAGTTCTGTCTGCCTTTCTGCAAAACTATTTTGCTCAAATTCATGGTTGGATATTACTTGAAAAGTCGGTCCTGGTCTTGACCCCATATTGCGCTGCGGTATATGATTATTCATTGTGCCATCATTCATTGCTAAGGCTGGATTTTTTTGCGATGCTTGTTGACGATTGGCCGGAAATGGCCGCATATTGGACGGCAATTGACTTTCGGCTGAAGTCATTTGCTGTTTGGGAGTGGCCGCTCTTTTGCGTACTTTATCAAAACCGGTTGCAATGACTGTGACACGGACTTTATCATTCAAGGCACTATCAATGGAAGCACCCACAATAACATTCGCGTCCGGATCCACTTGTTTGGCAATCAATTCCATTACTTCATTGGTTTCATGCAATGACAAATCATTGCCACCGGCAATGTTTATCAAAACCGCTTTGGCTCCATCTACATGCGCGTCTTCCAAAAGCGGGCTATGTATCGCCTGCTGGGTAGCTTCTATGGTACGGTTTTCACCAGTTCCAATGCCGACCCCTAACAAGGCATCGCCTTTTTCTTTCATAACTGTTTGGACATCAGCAAAATCAACATTAACGACTCCTGTTAAAGTGATTAAATCAGATATCCCCTGGACTGCTTGCCTCAAGACATCATCCGCCAAACGAAAAGCATCCTCTAGACTCGTAGACCTGTCAATAATTTTCAATAACATATCATTCGGAATGGTAATCAATGTATCAACCTTTTCCCGAAGCAGATCAATTCCATCTTCCGCCTGGGTGGCTCTTTTTTTACCTTCCGCTTTAAAAGGTTTGGATACCACAGCCACAGTGAGAGCTCCCACCTCTTTCGCGACTTCTGCGACAATGGGTGCTGCTCCAGTTCCTGTACCGCC
>CAZCVM010000086.1:0-7655 GCA_964501965.1 uncultured Leptospiraceae bacterium
TTATGTCGAATTACCGATGCCTACAAATTTTCATGTCTGCTTTTATTTAATTTGCATATAAATTTAATTGTTAAATAATTCTATCTTAATATCTCGTCTAAAAATACTTTGCTTACATTCTGTACGTTTTACGTTCTATCAATGCGCAGGATAAGTTTTTACGTTTTGTCAGTTATGGCACATTAATTTCTGCGTATATTGATCCTAATCTGTTTCATACTCTTCGAGTACTGTATAGTTGTTTCGCTTTGATCATTTTAGCTAACTTTTTAGCCAGCTATTTTAATACCTGGGTCCTCTCCGGGGAGGTCTGTCAGTTTTTGGTTTTGCTACATTGACCTTAATGCTTCTACCGTCAAACTCTTTACCATTTAATTGAGCAATGGCCTCTTGCCCTTCAGCATCATTGTCCATTTCTACAAACCCAAATCCTTTTGAACGACCGGTTTCACGATCTACAATAATCTTACCACCCTTAACAGAACCGAACTCGGCAAACATATCTTCCAAATCCTTATCTGATATTCCATAGGGTAAATTTCCAGCATAAATATTCATCGTAATTGATATCCTCAAACTCTAAAAAAATTTTGTGGGTTCTTTGAGCATAATATTTCAAAATATTACTTTTGAAAAAACCTGCACGCCAAACCCGATTGTAATTTATTTTCTATTCAGTCACTGTTTGTCACTAGTAACAAATAGAAAAACCCTTTCGGTCTCCATTTTTTTGATAATCCGGTTTCCGATTGAGTACAAAAAAAAAGCATTCCAGGGGAAAGTCAAGGCCAATTTCAAAAAATCATACAATTTTTTGAAATTGGTTTTGTTTTTTGATTTTTATAACAATTTGCGGCCATTAATAGTTATTTATTGGTATATAAATTTACTATTAATGGCATTGATGCATGAAAAAATCGATTTTTTACAAAAAAGACCTAAAAATCAATGTCTCCAGGGATATGATAATCCCCTTGTTCTTTAATTTGCTTTCTTTTTTAGATTTTTTTTGTTTTTAATATATTTCTTTTTTTTGACATCTTTCTTTTTATCGTAGGCTCTCTTTTGACTTGTTTTTTTCTTATTAATTCTTCTTTTTTTATTTATCCTTTTCGCTTTGGTTCGGCAATGGCTTTTTACTACTGTGCCTTTTTTTGTTTTGTAAGACTTAACATAAACACAGCTTCTGTTGGCTTGACATTTGCTTTGAGACAGTTTTGAACACATTGATTTGGTTCTTTTCGCCTGCAATGGAGGCATGTTTGGCGCGGCAAACATTACACTGAAAATCAAAAGCATAGCCAAAGTGATTTTTCTTAAAAACATTTCTTTCTCCTTAATATTTCAACTTTATCCAATATTGTAAACATTTTTATAAAAACAGGCAATCTTAGCAAAGATAAAATAAAAATCAACAATATTTTAGTTGCAAATTGTCTGTTTATAATAAATTATGCATGCATAGATTTTTTGAACTTAGGATTTTTTGGTCTTAGAATGAGGAAAAATATTGAAGAATATCATTGTCCAACTGCACCGTTTTGAAAATACACTTTCCAAAAGCAGATTCTGGCTTACACTGCTATCTTTTATCACCATTTCCATGATAATTTTATATGGATTTATTTTTGTGCGCAGTCAAACACCGGTTTCAGGAATATTGAAAATACCAACGGCTCATATTCCCAATATTGACACAAACCCCAAAAGCCAAATCCAAATACGTAGAGACAAATGGGGCATTGCGCATATTCAAGGCGTAGAAAAAAATCATCTCTGGTTTGGCCTTGGCTGGGTTCATGCGCAAGATAGACTTTGGCAAATGGAAATTGCCAGATTGGGAGCTATTGGTAGACTTAGTTCCCTATTTGGGAAAAAAATGCTTCCTGCGGACCGTTTTTTTCTTACTCTATCTTTGCAAAAATGGGCCCAAAAAAGTTATGAAGCATTGCCAAAACAAAGCAAGACAATGCTCTCTTTTTATATTGCCGGCATTAATAGTTATTTAAAAACATATCCGGATAGATTGCCCCCTGAATTTCAATTGTACAATCACAAGCCCAAGCCATTTACAGTGCTGCACACAATGGCAATGATTTATTTCTATCAATGGCAAATGGACAACCCTTTGCGATTGGAATTGATTATTGCCTACTTAAATGAAAAGATAAACCAAAAACAAAAAGACCATGGATTATTACAAAATATATTGGATCAAATCCAAACGCCAATAGAAACCTACCCTCTTACCGAATCAAACAACAACAATGAAAACATTGTGTTCCATTCGAAAGACAACGGACTTTTGATTGCTGAAAATTCTGCCTTTCAGCAGGCTGAGCTAGCTGTTTCTATCCAAACGGAAATCAAAAGAATTCCCAATAAATGGTATGCTGCTCATTTGGGCAATGCCAATATGCAAATTTCCGGCATAACGATTCCAGGAATACCCATTTTTTATTTTGGCAAAAATGGCCATTTATCCTGGGCAATGACAAAAGGAGATTTTTATTATCGTGGACAAAAAAGAAAAAAACTAAACCTAATTCCATTGAAAAAATACCAACAAAACCCATCGCCCCAAATCGTCATTCACCAGGAAAAACTGTTTATCGATGAAAATACCCATATCCCATTATTTGTAGAAAATACAAAACTCGGGCCGGTCATCACATCCGCTTTCAATTTTTTGCCTGAATTTATTAAACTAAGAAAGAAATACATCCTGCAATGGTCAGGTCTGCAAATCAATGAGGATATTGCGCTCTTTCAACAAATCTCGGAAGCAAAAAATCTGAGTCAATGGTGTCAGACAATGACCTCCCGCCAATACAATCAGCCGGCTGCATTTTTGGCTATGGATTTTCGCGGAAAAACAAGTATGTTCACCAATCATAACAAATTTATCCCTGAAAAAAGCAATGCCAGCAACAATCCTCAGCCAGCGCATCTATGCACAAAAAACAGAACCCTCTTTTCCAAAAGCTTAACCATTACGGATCCGCAGTCTATCCAGGATATGCCGATATTGCTCCAAATCATACCTGGGCCACAATTTCCGAATCCAGCCTCAAATATTTTGCACAAGACCAATCCTTCATTTCCTTTGAATGAACAGTTAAATAAAATCTGGACAAAAAAAATTCAAAACAATGAAAACAAAGATAAATTTGTGCGTTATGCATTATGGGACACAAATGCATTTGGCTATGAGAAAATGACAATTGACATCATCCTCCAAGCTGTTGCAAGGTTTCAAAAAAAAGAAAACAAACAAAAAACCGACAATCCGCAATACGATTATCTGGCTTTGTACAGCGGTAAACATAAAAATATGGTTATCGCAGTGCTTGAGCAACTGGAAAATTGGAATAACAATTATTCACACGATAGCATAGCGGCCGGAATATTACAAAGATTCAAATTGGCATTTCTGCGCAATGTTTTTTATGATAAATTGGGAGAATTGCTAACGGATGAATTGCTGAAACTGGAAACCCATACAGACCAAATCTTTCTGGGGCTTTTACGGCTGGGCCTGAACAATCCTCAATGTGCGTGTTTTGACCAAAGCCGGACTTCGAAAAAGATCGAAGATTTTTGGTTTATTGTGCGGCTAAGTTTTTATGATACATTGTTTTACTGGCATGAACAAAAAGGCAAAGCAGTCAGAAACTGGAAATGGGAAAACATCCATTATATAGCACCAGATCATCCATTGGCAACTGGTTTTTTGGGCAAAATACTTTTTCATATTAGCAAAATCAAAGAATCCGGCAACCAAAATACTCTTTGGAACATGACCCACAATCCCTTACACAAAAACAGTATCACCAAAGGACCGTCTCTGGTATTGCGTTTTTTTCCCGGCGACCGACCAGCCAAGATGATGATGCTATTTGGCCAAAGCGGCATTAATGCGAGTTCTCATTACGATGATCTAGCCAAAAATTGGCAACGGCGAAATTTTGTGTCTTTGCCGTCTAGCTCATCCAAGAATAAAACACTGATATTGCGCTTTGACCAATAAGATTCACTTCCCATTTTTCTTGTGTAATGGATACCATAAAAAATGCGGTTTTTCATTATAAAATGAAAAACCGCTTGACAGACGATAAATTTTCTGTTTTTTGGCTACGAAGAATCGTTGATAAATATCAACGCGTTATAAGGTTAGGCGTGACGAAAGGGAAAGAATGAGACGTTATGATGTATTTCAACATGAATTTGGAGAAATTTCGGATTCAGAGATTATTAAATACTTTGAAATGGGTTGGAGCTCAAATGCTGCTATTGTATCGAGACTAAAAGATACATTTAACTTGCATATATCGACATCTCGCGTAAAGGATTTGCGTACAAATTGGAACAAACAAATGAAAGCCATGGAACACACCAAGCCTCTTCGCCGCATGGAAAAAGCTGTATAATAGAAAGAGTTGTATAGCTTGTATAATGAATGGAGCTAAATAAAAAAGAGCCTCGACACAAAACCGCTTCAACAACGGCCAATTAAATGATCCATATTGCATTAGTTTCCTTAAATTATTTTTCTATACCTACAGAAAAATAATTTAAGGAAGAACAATCAGTGGAAGAACATGAAAATATGCAGGAAAGCCTTGCTGGTCTGTCTGAATTTTTGATGATTTGTGTGAAGCATCCGGCAAATATGTGCTGCGCCCGCGAAATTCTACGGCTGCTCTGTGTTTGAGCACAATTTGCTTTGCTTTGGTTTTTTCCGGTATTTTCATTGTCAAACGAAAAGTATAGGTTCGTTTCTTGGGCCAAGGAAAAACTGTGTACTCCACTAACGGATAAGAGGAACGTATATGACCGTTTTTACGATAATGAAAAACAGAGCTTCCGGGTCGATATATCCGTCCAAATTGTTTTAGCGATTGCATAGTAAACAACGCTGCCGGTTCAGCAGATATGGAAAAATAAGACTTGGCTGTGTAGCCTCCCAAATTGGTAATTTTTATATCAATATCATATTTTTTACCAGCTTGTACTTTTGCGGGCATTTTTAATTGGCGGAAATAAAAAAACGGTTTTGCCGGATCAAAATTTACAAACTCAACTCCATTGAATTTGTAAATATCAAAATTTTTCAGTCCCTGTGCCGCAGAATAAGCATATTGCTGTTTATCATCTGACTCAGTATTGCTGGGAACCAACAATTCATAATGCCCGTCTCCGTTGGTATCTTGCCATTGAAAAAACAAATCATTGTCAGATGATTTTTCTTTTGCACTAGATGAAGCTTTCGCCTGTTGTGTAAGAATTTTTTTTCTTTGATTTGTTACTGCAAATTTCTGAGACCAAATAGCCGAAGTATCAGGATAACGAAAAACCGTGATTTTTTTATATTTTGGGGACGTATTATTTTTGTCTGTTTGATGATCTGTTTGTTTGGTCAATTCAGGTACTCGACTAAATTCGAGACCCACAGAATTGTAAGCGTCTAAAAATAAATCCTTTATTAACACGCGATCTAAAATATCATCCTTGTCTGCAACTTTAATTTTGCTGTGCACGAAATATTCTTCTTGCGCCGGTTTTTTCTTCAATATCATCAAATACCAATCTGAATCTTTTGCTACTTTAAAAACTAAAAGAATTTCCAGGGCAAATGATTTATCTAGATTGATCCGACGTTTTTCAAAATGCAAAGGTTTTTGGTTTTGCTGCAAAGATAAATATTTATAAAAAGGCGCATTCGGATCTTTATGTTTTTCACATCCACCCAAAGCTATCAACGAAAAAAATAATAAACTCAAAGCGAAGAAAACGGACATGGACTTGGGCAGAAAAAAAAGAAAAATTGATTTGAGCATAAAAAAACCTTATCTATGTGATTAATCTTGGAAAAAAATAAGAATACAATTCAAACCTATAAAAAAATTCTTATTGCGCTGGCAAGTAAAATATTTCTAAAAAAACATCATTCACTAAGTTTATTCAATACAATTTGTTCGATATTTTTCTTGCCCATTTTCTTCGCCAAATCAAGCATTTTGCGGTAATATATACTGGGCATTTTTTCATTCAAAATTTGTTTACCAAAATCCATTGCCTCCTGGTACTCTCCGCATTGTATTAAAGCGTCAAAAAAAATCACACCCACAGTGCGCATTCTGAACTGAATCTTGCGCAAAAAATCTCTAAAAAACGGCAAAGATTCTTCATAACGTTGCAAATAATACAAAGATACAGCAATCACATAATTCATTTCCGGCAAATAATTTACCAGAGCACGGGCCTGTTGTCCACAGCGCAATGCTTCTGTATATTCTTTTTGACGCAGATATTTTTTGCCTTTCTCAATCCATGTTTTCGCCTGAAAAAAGTCTTGCTCAAGCTCTACCACTATAATCGTCATATCATCCGTGATATGACATCCTCTACGAAATCTTTTGTGTTCATCTACTATGCTTTGCAACAGTGTCTTGCCTGAAATATCCCATCCCTGGTGCAAAATATTCATAAATCGATCCAGACCAAAAATCTCATCATCATTATTGCGTTGTTCGATCAATCCATCCGTATACACAACCAGTTTATCTCCAGGGTTGAGTCGGGATTTTTCTTCGGCGAAAAAATCATTGGCTTCTGCCAGAGCACCAATAAATGTTCCCTGGGAATCCAGAGTGTCCATTTGTTTTGATTCCTGACGCAAAACAAAGGCTGGATGATGTCCGGCACTGGCATACAAAAATTCCTGGGAGTTTAGAAAATGCAAAATGAAACCAGTCAGATAATCTTCCGTTGTTATTCGTTTACAAATCTCTGTATTGACACTTTTTAGAAACTCTTTGGGAGTAAACTTTGCGCTTTGCGGCGACCGAAAAGCTTCCTTAGCCGCCATGGTCACTAATGCAGCAGGTATTCCATGACCAGAAGCGTCCGCGATAATGATTTTGTAGAAATTTTTTGCTTTGATAACATCAAAAAAATCGCCAGACACCTCGGTCATAGGTTCCAAATAGGCGTGATAGTGAACACCATCCCAATTGTCTTCCATTGGAGGTAACGACCCCTGTTGGATTTTGGAAGCCAGAAGCAATTCTTTTTGCAATTCCAGCTCCCTGTCATAAAATTCCTGGAACATAGAAATAATCGTTTTTTTGATGGTTAACCAATCAACTCCTTGCTCTTCCAGTGAATTGACAATATGTATCGGCATATCCTGAAGCAAAACTTTTGCCTGCTCCATATTTTGGACTATTTCTTCAAAATTTTTCATTGGTCACCAGAATGAATGTTCACGCGAGTTTCCAACTCGCGTGAACTGCGTTGGCCGGACAATTAAAATTTAGCTGTAGATGATATGCTAAATGTTTCAATGGTTTCCTCTGTGCCATCGATTTTGCCGTTACCATCAATATCCTGAAAGGTATAGCGATAATCAAAAACCACGGATACGCCTTTATTTACACCCAGGGCAATCATATATCCCATGATGGTGCTAGGAGTTTTCCATTCCTTAAAATCAGCCACATTGTTTTGAAAATAATAGGCTTTGGCTTCATTGATGAATGGAAGCAGATCTTCCTTGATCATCAATTCACCGGACAAAGAACGAATATTTTTTTCATTTTTAAGCATCAAATCCTGATAACTAGCTCTTGCGATAACCATATTGAGTATAT
>CAZCVM010000086.1:7665-8046 GCA_964501965.1 uncultured Leptospiraceae bacterium
AATTGTATGGTTTAGCTTTGGCTTTGGCTTTCAAGTATATCAATATCAACACTCGCAAAAACACCTTGTCGGCCTTTGATGTTTTCCAGGGCATGCTCCCGCAAAGACAAGGACAAAGTTCCATCGCTTGCTTGAACATATTTCGCGCGTTCCAGTTCATAGGTATTGTTAAAATAGCCAAACAAAAATTTATCTGAAGTCAATCGATAATCGACTGCGAATTTGACTGGTCCCAATTGTATCCGAATACCAGGAGCTGCCAGGCCCCAACCATTGGTATTGGCGATCTGCGCGAATTGACTATATACATCAAACACAAAAAATCCGCTGCTGCTTCTGAAAATATTGATCCCCATATCCGCTCCCCAAATGGTCAACGGT
>CAZCVM010000087.1:0-8021 GCA_964501965.1 uncultured Leptospiraceae bacterium
ATTAAATCAAAAAATGCGATCAAAGACGTAGGCCGTGTCATGGGCCTATCCTACGGAGAAATGGACCACCTGGCCAAATTGGTTCCCGGAGATCCAGTTCCGGTGTCATTGAGCAAAGCATTGGAATCTTCCAAAGAGCTAAAAAAATACCAGACAAAAGACCAGACAACAGAAAAACACATAGAAACAAGTCTGAAGCTCGAAGGAATCGTGCGGCAGGCCAGCAAACATGCCGCAGGCATAGTCATTGCCAAGGGCACTCTGACAGATTATGCACCATTATTCAAAGACAAGGACGGCAACATTATTACTCAATATGAAAAGGACGCACTTGCTCAAGTCGGCCTGGTCAAAATGGATTTTTTAGGACTCAAAAACCTAACCGTTATTGACCACAGTATTCGATTGATAAAGAAAAACCACAACATTGAAATTGACTTTGACAGCGAAAAAATCAAAAACATGGATGATCCCAAAACATACCAGATGCTTATAAAAGGACAAACCACGGGTGTATTCCAATTGGAAAGCAGCGGTATGCAAAATCTATTGATGAAAGCTAAGCCCAAAGTCTTTGAGGATATTGTCGCTGTGTTGGCTTTGTTTCGTCCGGGCCCATTGGACTCCGGTATGGTGGATACATACTTAAAACGCAAGGCCGGCAAAGAAAAAGTCGTTTATGATCATCCTGAATTGGAATCTATTTTGAAAGATACCCATGGGGTTATAGTTTACCAGGAACAGGTCATGCTCATTAGCCAGAAAATTGGCGGATTTACTATGTCAGAAGCGGATGTACTGCGCAAAATAATGGGCAAAAAAATGGAAGACAAAATACCGGCGCAAAGAGAGAAATTTTTGAATGGCGCGCGGTCAAAAAATATTGACACAAAAATAGCGGAACATATTTTTGATCAGTGCGCGACATTTGCCAAATATGGCTTCAACAAATCTCATTCCGTTGCCTACGCGGTCATTACGTACCGAACAGCTTATCTCAAAGCGCATTTTCCGCGCGAATATATGGCCGCGCTTATTTCAGCGGATATGGACGCTACGAACAAAGTAGTCGCATACATACATGAAACAAAATCTATGGGCATTGCTGTGCTGCCGCCAAATATCAATGAATCGGAACATGATTTTACTGTCAATCAGGACGGCATCAACTTTAGTTTATCTGCCATAAAAAATGTCGGTACTGGTCTGGTAGATGAGATCATCACAGAAAGAAACAAAAACGGAACCTATCAAACCATATTTGATTTTATCGAACGTCTGCCCCAGGGTTCTCTCAATAGCCGGTCTTTTGAAAGCTTGATCCAGGCGGGCGCGTTTGATTGTCTTGGTTACAGTCGCCGCGGCTTGTTTGATTCTGCTTCGATTATTTTTTCCAAAGGCCAGGAAAACCAAAACGACAAAGCCAGCGGCCAGATATCTCTTTTTGATCAAGCAGATTCTGGAGCGTCGCCAGACGATGTTTTGGAACAAGAATTGAAACAAAAAGGCGAATGGGACGAAAAAGATAAACTGACAAAAGAGAAAAAATTGCTTGGATTTTATTTGACCGGTCATTTATTGGATGGTTACAAAAAAGAAATCAAGCGCATCAATATATTTCCGGTCTCCCAACTGGAAGAAGCTAAAGATAAGTCCATTTTGTTGTGTGCTGGTGTTATCAGCAATCTAACCATTAAAACAAGCAAAAAGACCCAAAAGCGTTATGCTCAGTTTATTTTGGATTCATGGGATGGACGCGTAGAAGTAATGGCTTTTGAGGCGCAACTGGAAGGAGGTAAAGACAGACAAGGCCGAGTATATGAAGGTATAGAAGAACAGTTGATCGAAGATGCGGTAGTAGCTGTGCGCGGCGAATATCATATCGAAGAAGGCAGTGAGCGAGGCAAGCTTTTTTTGCGGGAAATGTTTCCCCTGGAAGAAGCAAAAATAAGGGCTATTTCTGCGCTGCATTTGTATATCAATGAAAAAGAATTCAACAAAGAAAAAATAGACCTTTTGAGCCAAATCACCAAAAGCGGCAAAGGAGACAGGCCCATCTTTTTTCACATCAAAAATGACAAAGAAAAGCACATTATTCAGGCATCGGATTCACATTGGATCAAACCTTCTGTGAGTCTAATGCAAGAAATATATAGCCTAATAGGAGAAAAAAATGTGGTATACTCTTATGATGCCATAAATCATTGAAAAATGGGCCAATTGCGCACTAAAAATTGTATTTTAATGTACAACAAATCAAGATATTTTTCATTGGACTAAAAAAAGATCAAAAAGCCATATTTTTTATGATTAAGTTCTAAGGTAAAACAATGAAAGATTTTGTGTTAACCCGTGCATTCAAAAAGATTTTCAAAACCCAGCGTGCTTTGTTTACTTTTTCCGGTGCAGCATTTGGGGCCACTTTTCCGATAGGCGCAATCATTATTGATTGGCTGATCCATGACTATCCCTTTGACCTAGTGCAGATTTTGAACCAAAATCCTTTGCATTATCTCATCGCAACCGCGCCTATTGTATTGGGCTCTTTAGCCAGGCTGGCTGGAATCCGGGATGATCGGATCCAGACGCAAACCCAGGAAATAGAGAGCATGAATCTAGCATTAAGCTCGCAAAACCAGGAAATGGAAGATATTTTCGGCAATATTGACCAGGGTATTTTGACCATTAACAGCGATTATTCTATTAATAAACAGTATTCCAAATTTTTGGAGAAAATATTCAATCGCGAAAATCTTGATGGAGTCAATTTTGTCAATTTGCTCTTTCCGATAGGTCCGGCAAAAGAAAAAAAAGATTTGCATGAGTATATTGATTTGTTGTTTAGCAAAAATAGTGCCAATGATGATGTCTTAAGGGACCTCAATCCCATAGCTCAAATAGAATACGCTCATAGCGAAGAAAAGGGCGAAGTCAATCTCAAATACCTGGTTTTTGATTTTGTCCGAATTGTCATGGACGGTGAAGTTCAAAAAATTATGATTATTATCAAGGACTTGACTCTGGAAATAAATAAAGAAAGAGAACACCAAAAAGAACGCCGCGAACACGAAGAAGAGCTGGAACGTATTTCCGCGATCATTCAAATATCTCCGGAAGACCTGGACGATTTCATTCTAAAATATGAAAACATCGCGCCTCAAGTGGAACGGCTATTTAGCTCCAGTCCGCGCAACCGGGAAGAAAAAGAAAAACGCAAACGCACATTGGATGATTTGCTCAGTCAGATGCACTCCTTAAAAGGCGAAGCGCGTCTGGCCAATCTCAACATCTGTGCCCAAAAAATCCACAACCTGGAAGCAAGTTGCCGCATGGATTCTATGGGTCAAGAATCCAAAGACAATACAAAAGACAAGTCCATCAACCAAACCATGGAAGTCATGCTGGCTCTTTCTGAATACAAAATAGCAATCAACGCTCTCAAAGAGACCAGAGACAAATTAGCAGAAAAATTGGAACGGCATAGCCAGGGACCAAAACAAGAACAACGTTATATAACAGACAATTTTTTGCCGCAGCTACAAGAGCTCCAGCAAAATTTGTCGCGCATTTTGGACAATTATGATAGCTCAAAATCTACAGCCAAACCCTCCAAAACTCCGGGAAAAAGTTGGATACAGGAGCTGGATAAATTTGCCCAGAGCACTTGCCAGGAGCTCAATAAAAACGGTCAATTGGTATCCATTGCGCCGCTCAACATAAAAAATGAACTTGTCCACTCGGAAATCAATGAATTGTCCTCTATTAAGTCCGCTATCATTCAATTGATTCAAAATTCTTTGGCTCATGGCATAGAGCAGCCTCTCAAAAGAATCAAAAAAGGAAAAAAAGAAAAAGGCAATATTTCTCTTAGTTTCACCAAAAACAATGACAACTATTTGATCTCGGTGGAGGATGATGGCCAGGGTGTCAATATTGAAAAAATAAAATCCGTACTCATAAAAAACAACAAAGTATCAGCGCAAGAAGCGGAAAAATTCTCCGCCGAAGAAGCTGTCCGGTATATTTTTCAATCCGGTTTTTCCTCGGCTGACAGTCAAAGCGAAATAGCCGGACACGGCTTAGGAATGGATATGGTCCGGCGCGTTATCCACAAAAGTAACGGCAAATTGTCGGTACGAAACAACCCGGATAAAGGATTGGTCATATCCATTGTTGTGCCCATACAATCTAAACACCATGAAAACCAACAATAAAACACAAATTCTTGACATAGGAGAAAGCTATGACTGCTCTAGTGATTGATGACGCAAAAGTAATGCGCAATATCATTGCCAACGCGATCAAAGAAAATTTTAAGGGTGATATTGATGTAGTGGAAGCGGAAGACGGAGAGGAAGCTTACCAGATTTTGAAGGCTCAAAAAATTGATATTGCTTTTGTGGATTGGAATATGCCCAAAATGGACGGCATAGAATTTGTTCAAAAAGTAAGGGAAATGGACCAATACAGCAATCTGCCTATGATAATGATTACCTCGGAAGCGGCGCGGTATATGGTTATTGAAGCTGTCAAAGCAGGGGTCACAGATTATATTGTCAAACCAGTGGTGGGGAAAAAACTCTGGGACAAAATCGTAAAGTTTTTCCCGCAACAATAATCTAAAATATTTCGTATTAGATATTTAAAAATCTTAGATACATTTTGATTGTCATAGAATAAAGATTTTTAAAAAAAGGAGCAACAAATTGAAAATAGAACACATAGAACCATTTATCGAAGCAACCCAAAAAGCATTTCAAGAAGTGATGTCTTTGACGGTCAAACCGGATACACCAAGATTGTATGATACTGAAAAAGATATTTTGGAGGTCACAGCACTCATTGGACTTGCCGGTGAAGCCCGTGGAGCAGTGTTGCTGAGTTTTTCCCAGGAAAGCTGTTTGCGAATTGCCGCGTTATTCATCGGGCATGAAAGCACCACTATGGATGATGATGTTTCAGATGCCATTGGCGAATTGGTCAACATCATTGCTGGCAATGCCAAAGAAGGACTGATTCAATTTAGAATATATATTTCTCTGCCCAAAGTCATTACGTCCCCCAAGGACATGAAACTACCCAAAAGCACTCCAGCAATTACCGTGCCTTTTACTTGTGAGCAAGGTCCGTTTCAATTGACTGTGGCATTGCAGGAAGAAAAATTTTAAGTACTTCTAACAGAGAATTTTAGGTGGAAAAAAATCTATTACTTGTGATGACTATTTGGCTTCATTAAAATAGACCAGCAATATAATAGTCAGTTCTTTGGAAGATATTTCTATTTTTTGTTTTTCCAAAATTTCTTTTATTTTATCCTTTTTTATGCCTGGATTTTGTTTTTTGATTTCCAGTACTTTTTGGATTTTGGAGTCGTTTATTGCGGTCGGTCCTGAGAAAAAACCTTCATTGTGCAATGCCATATATCCACGCCGATACGTTTCCATTTGCTTGCGCAAAGCAATGTTTTCCGTTTTCAACTTATCAATATCTTGACTCAAGCGGTCCAATTGCTGCAAAAAATATTCGGGATCTCTTTTGCGGATATAAGCATGCGGATTGTCTACCGCTTCCGTTACTTTTTGGATCAATTCTGTTTCCTTGCTATAGCTGCCCCGAATGCGTACAAACAATTTTTCGATTTTCAGACGAAAATTGTATTGTAGAGTGTCCGCGTATGTAAAGCTTAAACCTGACGGCAAATAGGGCAAAATATTTTTGCCGTGCTCTGAAGCAAATTTTTGCAGTACAACCAGAGCTTCTATAGTACCGTCACTCGAAGTAAATCGAAATTGCCGCACCTGGATTTTTTGCCAGAGTTTGGCTTTCTCGTAAATAGCAAACATTTTTTTCAATTCTGCTTCAGTGGGTTTCGTGCTGCTACGAATAAATATTTCCATACCTTGAGTATCCAAAAGCTCGGCAGAATAACTATTGTCCTCGGCTTGTTCCTGTTTGAGTTGCCAGCCCAATTGGTTGTATGACAATGCCACCAGAAAATGGGGAGCAGCAAAAAAAAGCAGGACTCCGAAAACCGCTGCTTTAGAAACAATTTTGTCACATAAAAATTGTTGGATTTTATGGCTAAAAATATTGCCTGAAAAAAAGATTTTTTGCTGCATAGCTTGTCTCATTTGATTTATTGTCCTTTGAGTTGTAATAATATTTTGTCGAATGGCTGCAATGCCTGGGTTCCTTCGATGGAAACTGTTTTGGCGTACAATGTATTGCCCTGCCGGAAAAAAGATATTTTGCCGATCATAACATCATCTTGTCTGAAAACATACCCTGTGTCACCAGGCTTAATAGCATAACGGTTGCTCATAAAAACATAAATTTTATTTTTATTTCTGGGATCTAAAACAATACCGCTTTCCGAGCGAGACAACAATAGCCGCTGCAACGCATATTGGTATTGATTCAGTTGAGCATTTTTTCGCACAATGTTTAAATACATTTTGTACCAGACATCATTGTAGGTCGCGACAATGGATTTGCTCTGATTGTGGAGACTTTTGATCGCGTCCGGCATGGACCGAATGTAGGGTATTTTTTCTATTCTTTCCAAAACAACTCGCTGCTGAGCGATATTTTGGTACAAAGTCTCAAATTTTTGTTTGGTCGCAATGCCTTCTTTTGCCAAAAGCTGTTGATACGCATAAAGCTCGACATCTTCGACTGTTTGCGTCAGTCCTGTTTCCACAGCATTCTTTACACTGGAATTGGTAAATGTGGGATTGTATCTGGCAATCAGAGCACGCTCCTTATCTTGAAATTCTTTTGTTTTGCGGGCAAGTTTTATGCTATACAATCTCTGATAATTGGCTACTAGGCTTTCTGCTTTTTTTTCTACATCTTTCAGTCTTTTATTGTGACTGTCCACTTTTGATTGCAATTGACTGATTTCTGTTTCTTTTTCACGTATTTTTTTCCGGTAATACGCGGACAAGCGGTCCCGTTGCGGGCCGCTACTAATGCGCATTTTTATACGCATTTCTTCTTTGAGTTTTTCCAGATCATCTTGAGCTGATTTTAATTCCACCTGGTCTTTTTTGGACTGGTCAAGCAATTGGCTAAGATTTATGTCTTCAAAATCAGAAATATCTACTTGCGTATTTTTGTTTTTTTCCTGTACATACTGCGTCAGCACCCAGGCACTTCCAACAAGGAACACAAGAAATATCGTCATTAAAGCATAAAGACCATAACTTTTGTTTTTCCGGCTCCTAGGATATTCTTCTTCAATAGCATAGATTTGTACACCGCCCTCTGGATTGGGTATTTCCTGAGGCAAAAAAGTCTGGTGCAGTTTTTCTATTGATTGAGCGTTTTCACTATTTGTTTTTTGTTGCTTTTTTTTCATTTTGTTGTCATTGCCCATATTCCGTTCCAGTTATCTGGACTTTGATTGTCTTTTGTTCTTTCCAGAAAAACTTCTGAAAGTGATAATTTACATTTTTGAAAATGAGTGTACGCGCCAGGCCAATCGCCTCGATAATACAAATCCAATCCCTTGGAAAAATGTTTGATATCTTTTTCTAAAATCGCGTAATCTTGCTCCAATACCGGCCAGTATACTTTTTTGCCGATTGTTTTGCCTTTTACCTGTACTGTGTCAATTTCTATAAAATGAATATTGTGATCTGACACATTTTCTTCGATATCCTTTTTGACATAATCAGAGCAAATAACAGATACTTTGTAAACTCGGGTCAGTCCTTCCAAACGCGCGGAAGAATTGACATTATCGCCAATAACCGTATTGGTCATTCTTTCATAAGATCCAATGGTTCCGTAAAAAACTTCGCCGCCGTCCAAGCCAATGCCGATCTCTAATAATACCGCCTGGTAGACTTTGGTTTCCGCAGCGGACAAGCGGCCAAACTCTTTTTCAATCACATCTTTTTTTTGAGTCATCATATCGCGCAGCGATTGAGCGACATCCTGTATTTTGTAAGCGGATAGCAAAGCAGCATAGGATTTGTTGGTGTAGGACGTTTCCGATAAAACCCCGTACACAGCCA
>CAZCVM010000088.1:0-5676 GCA_964501965.1 uncultured Leptospiraceae bacterium
ATGAAAAATGAAAAACAAAATAAAATAAATGTTGACGCAAATAGCACAAAATATTTTTCAAGATAAAATACAATTGTCATAATATACGATAATCAAAGGAGCTTACAATGGCAGCAGGAAACCGCATCATCATCACTTTAGAATGCACAACATGCAAAACATCTGGAATGCCCGGAGTCAGCCGGTACAGCAGCAAAAAAAACAAAAAAAACACTACCAGTCGCTTAGAACGACAAAAATACTGCCGGTTTGAAAAAAAACACACTTTGCACAAAGAAACAAAATAGAAACAAAATAGAAACAAAATAGAGGCAAAATAGAGGCAAAATAGAAATAAAAAAAGAAAAACAAAACAGCGAAATCAAACCAAATTCAGCCCATAAAATTCATCCTATGAAAGAAAAAATTAAAAACAAATAGCAAACAAAAAAATTGCGCAAAAAAAATTGGATAAAAAGAAAAAAAAATGGCCAATTCATCAAAAAATACGTTAAAATGGCAAGAATTGGCAAGGCAAATGGGCTTAACTTGGCATGAAGGATTGGAAGACTTTTTTGCTTCACCAGAACGCAGGCGCATCATTGCACGCGAATATGGTTCCAAAGGCATCGAAAAACTGGAAACTTTGATAAAAAATCCACTTTTTCAGACTATCACCCAAAAAATGGGCTTTTTTGCCATGGATGGACATTATCAGGATTTTTTCGTAACCATATTCCCCATGCCGAACCAAAACGCCTCTGAAAACAACACAAAACAAAACCATGCAAACATCGCGTTTTTTTTTCGCCAGCCATTGGGTATGGACTTGATTATTGAAAAGGCCCGTATCCATCACAAAATAGCCAGATTTTTCGGCTCAAAAAAATACATTGCTATTCCGGGCCAAAAACAATTCAGTACAAAATGGACAGTGCAAGCCAGCAATAAAAGCCAGGCAGAAGTCACTTTATCGGACGCGAAAACAGCAGCCGAGATTGCTGCTGTTTTTGCATATTCATCAAAGCTCAAGAAAAAATCAATGAGCAACGCAATTATCGATACAATCATAGAAGATTATGGCATCCGCACTAAATTTTCCAGTGATGATCCTGACAAAGCAACAATAGAACATATACTGGACTCACAAATACCCCTCATCCGCAGACTGAGCTAATGGCCCAACAAAACTCATAATAAACCTTCTGTACATTTTCCAGCTTGACTTTTACATCCTTGTTTACTATTGTCAGCACTGGAGTAAAATTGCCTAAAATCATATGTTCTTTTAATTCTTTATTTGCACTAGTGCCTCTGCCGTATAATTATTAATTATTTATTGGTTCAAAAATCTGCCCATTTTATGACGATGTAGCCAATTTTCCGTTTGCAGGGCATTCAGCTTCAAAGCTGGCAAATGCATAGTATTTGCTAGATTCCATACCAAATTTGTAATCACAAAATTATTCTTGCGCAAATGATATTCATCTACCAAAGAAAAAGTATCATCCTTGGAATGATAATATTTGTATGCATTGCTATGCATGCGCCCCATCATTTGCACTGTGGGTATTCCCTGCAACAAAAACGGCACTGTATCTGTCGCTGTAGAGACAATATTTTGTTGTCTATTCTCAAAAGAAACCCCCATTTGGTTTAATCTGCGACCAAAATCATAAAAATATCTTTTTGCTTCTGGGCGGCCTTCCACATCAAAACCAACCGGATTCGCATGCATATCAATATTGATATAATATTTAATGTTGTTAGGGTTGCCCTTTTTGCGCTCCTGGTTCATAAAAAAATGTGAACCACGCTGGCCGATTTCTTCGCCAGACCAAAAAATAAATTGAATCGTTCGCCGCGCTCTCAGCCGGCTGAGGGCAAACGCTCTGGCTGTATCCAGCACAGTAGCCGCGCCAATACCATTGTCAATTGCTCCTGGGCCAACATCCCAGGTATCCAGGTGAGCACCTACAAGGATTCGTTCTTTGGACTGACCTGGCAATGTAGCGATTATATTGCGAGCAAACCCTTTCTTGTATTCATTGTCCACTTCCAGCATTGCAAGCACAGGCCCTTTTTTTAGCAAAGAACGAATACGTTTACCGTCTGCGCGCGTTATACCAATATTGGCAACATCCACCAAAGAATCATCCTCAGAAACAGTTCCTGTGCTCAAAATTGGCTCTGCATGGTAACTGACATACACTACAGCTCTGGCACCATGATCCATAGCCCACCTGGTTTTTTGTACTCTATGGGGATTTTTTACTAACCAGCGCATTGGTCCCATGATAGAAAGGTTGACCAATGCTATACGGTCCTTGATCCTTTGTTTGTTTTTTGCAAAATCTGAAGCCAGGCCATTGCCCAGATCCACAATTTCAGCTTGGTCCCGTGAACGCACAGGTGTATAACCAAAGGATATGGCATTGATCTGGATACCTGGCAACGGTTTTTTATCAGCATTTGACATAGAATCTTTGGTTGTGTTGTGTTTGGCAAGGGGCTGGATTGCAAAATGAACTCGCTTTCTTTGCCATACATTTACCGCGAAAGATTGATAACGGACATCATAACCATAGCTTTGCAATTTTTCAAAAACAAATTGTTCCGCTCTTTGACCATTCAAGGTACCAGTCATTCGATGCTCAAAAGATTCACACAATTGCTTTAATGACCTATACGCCGCAGAATGGTCTTTCGCATACTGAATAAAAAAATCATAACCCAAAGACAAATCTTTAACTTTTTGCGACGTAAAACTATTGGTCACAGATTTTATTGGATTTTTTGTGCAATAATTATTTATCCTTTGTTTATCTTCGGATTTGTTTTTATCCGGTTTGCAGCTCACACTGGCACCAGTCAAAAAAATTAAGAAAAAAATTCCCAACAATACTTGCCACAAAAATAATTGATTTCCTTTTTGGTACATTCTTTCAACACTTTTCTAATAATCGACCTACTATTATAATGCTCCCAATTTTTTGAGCATTTTTTTAGCACGCACTGTTATTCCTTTGTTTAGCAAATTTGGAATATTCATAGCTTTTTGAAAACAAAAAATCGCATTGTCTTTTTGATCTGCCTGATCATAAATTTCTCCCAAATTGAACCAGGCATCATTGACAAAATTGCTTTTCGGGCAGGCTTTGATAAAATATTGGAATTGCTTGACCGCGCTTTTGGCTTTTTTTTGCGCCTTGAAACAACGAGCCATTTCAAACAAAGATTTCTCCCGCAATTGCAGCTCTTCATCATTGGCCAAGCTTTTTTGTTGACTGATAAATTCAAAAGCTTTGAATGCGGCGTCATAGTCTTCTTTTAACATAAGACTTTGGCCAGCAAAAAATATCGTTTGCAAGGAGTCTTCACTATTCCATAAATCTTCCGCAGATTCTTCTGTGTTTTGCGCAGCAGCGTTTTCTTGTACAGCAATGTCTTCTCTTTTAAGTACAACAGGAAGATATTGGTTGACTCTTTCTTCAAATTGATCGTCTGAAAAAGGGGGCATCAATATTCCCTGAATATTGTACTGTCCGGCTGTTAAAGCATCCTGGGCATATTCTTTTTTTGCCACGACCAAAACTGGAAGATGGGGGTCTTGGTGGCGAAGTTCCGCCAACAATGCCAGGCTATCCAAACCTGTTTCTGACAAATTCACTAGAGCCAAAGAAGCTCCAGGCAATTCTTTGGACAATTTTTCTTCCGTATTCACATGAACGAAATGGGCACTATTTGTGTATCTTACTAAAAATGAATCCTGGAGTGCCGGAGCAAGTCCAATATGTAGTATTTTTGCTTCCGCGTTCATTCTTTTGTCCCCTAGTTTATCATCGCTGCAATAATTGGAGACTATTGTTATTTGCCTCTATTTTGGAGTCAATTACAATAATACGCATAGCTAACAGCGAATTTTTGGTGATTCACGGTTTTAGTATTACTTTAAATAACTATAAAAAAAATCTGTATTGACATACAAGGCCTCATTTTCTTTTTTTGTTTTAAATAACTGTGATGATAAAAAGATGGAAAAACAAGAAAAATTACTCATTGTCGATGATAATCAAAAGTACAAACAGCTCATCGAGCAATTGTACCTAAACAAAAACTACCAAATTGACTGGGTGAAAAGTGCCCAAGAAGGTAAAAATATCCTGAAAGAAAAAGGCATACAATACTATCATGCTATAGTCACTGATATAACAATGGAAAATCAGACTTCCGGTCTGTTTTTTGCAATAAAATTGCGCAAGCAGGGATATAATGGTGAAATAACCATAGCAAGCACAGGATTTGATTTTCCCATTGTGCTGGCAATGGCTCGCCGCGTATTGGGTTGGTTTGGCATTGATTTTCTCATTCCAAAAGTAAGCCTAAAAAAAGGAAAACCGATAATCCTTGCCTGTAGATAATATGACTTTTATTCGATTCCTTTTTTCGCGATTCAAAAAACCATATTTTTATTTTGTGTTGATTTTCAACTTTTTTATTGCCTGGCCAATATACGCAAGCATTATTGCGCTTAAAAACCTGGAAATTTACCAAAATAACAAATTATTTGGTGAGCTAATTCACTTTTACCTACAAGGCTTTGGGCCTAACAGAATGCTCATGCTTTCTGTTTCCCTGGGGACTATGCTATTGTTCACTTTTTTTTATATTTGGCTACGTTTCAAAAAAAATATTGTTTGGGAAAAGCATTATCTCCGGTCAGTTATTATTGGATCTTTTTTGGGCTTTCTAAACCTTTTTCCAACTTTTTTTTTGTATCATTTTTATCTGGGCGAAAGAGAAATTTCTACTTTGCTTTTTTTTGCCTTGATAGGACCATTTATTGCTCTTGCAATTGTTGGACCCATTTCCTTGCTTTCCGGCGCAATACTCGGCTTATTCAACGGCATTTTGGCTCATTTAATTATTTCTAAAGAAAAAAGAAAATTATTTAATGAGTCTAATAGTGCAGAATGAAACAAGTGGTTGATTTGTGTTGCTTATTCCTTTTGCGGATACCATATAGATACCATTTTAATCCTTTTTGTCATTTTTTTTACTAAATACGTCTGAGGGCCAATGCAGTTATTTAAAATTTCCTTACCCCGTGCAAATCCTTTAAAAATTATTTGAAGAACCAAAGCAAGAAAATGATCAATAGCATAAGCCAAAAGCCAAGACACAGAAACCTTACCATACCTCCGGGCATCCAAATTCTTCTCATAATCTCTCTGGCCAATATACAAATTCACAATCTGAATATCACCATCTGCCTTTTGGTATTTAATGCGTGCTTTCTTCTCTGCTACTTCAAAAACTCGTTCATTTATATATCGTAACAATAAAATCATCAGCTCATTCATAGATATTTCATATTTTTCCGCTGTTTTTTCCAAAATTTCTTTATGCTTAATTTTGAGGCTAACACTTGTATGATTCGTATACTCTTTGGGTTTGGGCTTCCTATTCATAATAAACCTCTTGCTAAAAAAAAATAGATATCTATTAATTATAAAGCTCCTGCCTACCTTATTTGTCCCAAAAAAACGCGTTTTTTTTCTTTATTTCTCCAAAAAAGTAAAAAAAAGTATTTTGCTCAATTTACTGTTAAAGTCTAAAATTTTTAAATAACTATATTTATGAAACCTAATCATAAATAAAAAATCCCATCCATTCAAAAAAAATTGGTTGCACTAT
>CAZCVM010000088.1:5686-7946 GCA_964501965.1 uncultured Leptospiraceae bacterium
GAAATTTAGCTCATGCTTTGCGAAACCCATCAAATCAAAACTTTCAAAAAAAACAGGTAAAAAAATGATTCAACAACTATCTCAACAAGAATTCAAAAACAAAGTTTTTGATTTTGAAAAACACCAGGACTGGCAATACATTGGCGATAAACCATGCATCATTGATTTTTACGCGGATTGGTGCCAGCCATGCAAAATTGTCGCTCCTGTATTGGAAAGGATCGCTGAAAATTTTGCTGATCAAATACACATTTACAAAATTGATGTGGATCAAGATGGTGAGATCGCCGGCTTATTTGGTATAAACAGCATTCCTAGCTTATTGTTTGTTTCGATGAACAATCTGCCCCGCATGGAAGTGGGAGCTTTGCCATTGCCCAGTATTTTACAAATAATGGAAGAAGAACTCGGTATTGCTGTATCGGATGCAAACCAGTAACACAACGCGGCAAAAAAAAAATCACCCTGGCAGATACATTTTACCAGGTACTGTATTTTTACTGTACACATTTTTCTTGAACGCACAGTCCTTACAACAAATTGACAAGGGCCAAATATCCAAAATACTTCTCACTTCAAAAAATATTCAGAAGTTACAAGAAAAATACGGTCACATTACCATAGCTCAGATTCAAATTTCAGGACTCAAAAAAACAAACAAACAAGTATTGATGTCCAAATGCCTATTGAAACCAGGTCAAAAATTTTCTGAATTCAATTTAGCCGCCGCCAAAAGCACAATAAAAGATATCAAAATTTTTTATGATTCAAAAATTTTTTTGACCATTGTAAAAAACAAAGACAAGGTCCAGCTTACCTTGAACATACATTTATTCGAAAAAATTACTTTGATCCCATTTACTATTTTGAAAAGCAAAAAGTTTTTTCCTCGCGCGTCCAATACATGGTACGATATCAATTGCCGGCTGGTAAATGGAGCCGGATGAACCTGGCTTTATCCGGCGAGTTGGTACCTACACCCAAAGCCCTGGAAAAAAGAATCGGCGGTAGCAATGGTTTTCGTGGCATACCGCTAGATATTATCAATTCAAGCGACTACCTGGGAAGTCATATTAGCTGGGAACAAATTTTTTATCATGGTTCGAGTTTTACTTGGACGGTCAACGCGTTTGGAGAGGCTGGAATATTTAGCAATAAGATTTATTCCCGAAAAAAAGTCACGAGTTTCGGCCTGGGTGTGCGAATGTATATCAAAAAGATCAATATACCCGCGCTTGGATTTGACGCGGCACACAATCCCCATGAAAAAGCATGGTTTTTTTCCGGTTCAGCAGGGGTTAATATTTGACATTTTTACATAATATTTTCAAAAATACTATTTATAAAAATGCCAGGATACTCCCAGAGCAAAATTGAGAAAATGCGCCTGGGTGCTTTCCGCTACCATCATATAACTGGCATCAACATAATACGCCACACGCGGAACATTTTTGTGTTTGTACAACGCGCCTACCGTATATTCAATGGTCTGATTCAGAGCATAACCTTCGCGCATATCTGTGCTTATCCGTTGATTGTCTATTGTGGCCACATTGTATTGCTTTTGCGCTCTGGCAAACGTAAACCCATATCCTGCCCGAGTGTACAAACGAAATCCGATTTTGAATTCATAATTCAATTCAAAATACGGTATCATTGGTATCATGGACAAATTGGCAGCATACTCTTCGGTTGATCCATCAAATATATGATAACCAATATTGAATCCTATGCGGCTGTTCATACCCTTGACTCCCAAATCAAATCCAAGCAGTGCCAGAGTATCCAAACTATAATGCAGTCTACCGCCCATGCCGCTAGAAATTGATGAGGCCAAGTCGCCCATGGGCAAAGTATAATAAAACAAAGCTGTTATTTCTGAATGCAGTCCGCGTTTTGGTTTTTTCTTTTTGTCCAAAACCAAAGGAGTCTTTTTGTCATCTTTCAGCTTAATGTCATTTCGCTTGTTGTCCACTGCAACGGTCTTTTTGTTGTCCTTTTTTTTCTGTCCACCACGCGCTTCCGCATCTTGCGCAGTGGTCAAAATAAAACCTAAAACCATTGCGACAGCAAAAATCCTCATCACCGCGAAAGAAATAAATGAACTGTTTTTAGATACAATATTTTTTGACATCATGTTCATCCTCCTACCATGTCCAATCCAAATTGGTCAAGCCATTGTCATTGGCGACGCAGGGTACTGGATTCGCCCCGCACACCCCTGCATCGTAGCTTACTGTACCCGAAACATCGGCATTAG
>CAZCVM010000089.1:0-7039 GCA_964501965.1 uncultured Leptospiraceae bacterium
CCTGGTAAGCCAATCATATCTATCAGTGGAGATGGTGGGTTCGGGCAGTACATGGCTGAATTTAATACGGCTGTTTTACACAAAATGAATATTACGCATATTTTACTAAACAATAACGAATTGGGCAAAATATCCAAGGAGCAGCGTGATGAAAAGCTGGCAGTTTGGCAAACTCAATTGAGCAATCCCAATTTTGCAGAATATGCCAAACAATGTGGTGGCTTGGGCCTTCGCGTTACAAAAAATGAAGAATTGGGAAGTGTCATAAAAAAAGCATTGGAATATGATGGACCGGCAATTGTGGAAATAATTGGGGACCCGTTATTAACTTAAGTCTATTATAAAGGAATGAGGCTTTATAATTTTATTCTCTGAATTAAAAGAATAGTATTTAAATGGTGATTAAATTTATGGAAATTAAAACTCTAGAATTAAAACAAATCGTCCAAAACAATAAATCAGTAATAATCGACATGCGTCCGGTTGATGCTTATAATGGTTGGAAGTTAAGCGGAGAAATCCGTGGCGGACACATCAAAGGCGCAAAATCTCTACCATTGAGATGGACAAATTACATGGATTGGATTGAAATGGTCCACCATAAAAACATTAAACCTGATGATGATATAATTATCTATGGTTATTCTGAAGATGAAGCGCAAAAAGTAGGCGCAATGTTTCAAAAATCAGGTTTCAAAAATATTCAGTTTTACAACCGCTTTATAGAAGAATGGTCTGTAAAGTCAGATTTGCCTATGGAAAAACTGGAACGTTATAGCCATTTGGTCTCAGCCGGATGGGTCAATAAACTCATTTCCGGTGAAAAACCCAGTGAGTACGACAACGACAAATTTGTTGTTGTGCATATCCATTACCGCAACCGCGATGCCTATCTAAGCGGACATATTCCAGGAGCAATCGATATGAATACCATGGAGTTGGAAGCACCCGAAACATGGAATCGCCGCTCGCCCGAAGAATTAAAGGCAGCACTTGAACAGCACGGTATTACATCGGACACAACAGTTGTCCTTTACGGAAAATTTATGTTTCCCGACAACGCCGATGAATTTCCTGGGAGTGCAGCAGGCGACTTAGGTGCAATACGCAGTGCCTTGATAATGATGTATGCCGGTGTGAAAGATGTACGCATTCTTAACGGCGGTTTTCAGTCATGGCAAGATGACGGATTTAAAATTGAAACACTTGATGTGCCCAAAAAACCGATAGCTGAATTTGGTGTTTCCATACCACAAAAACCAGAATTAATTGTAGATATAGCACAAGCAAAACAAATGCTAAAAGCCACTGATGCCGAATTGGTTTGCGTGCGCAGTTTTCCTGAATATATTGGCAAGGTAAGCGGCTATAAATATATAGAAGCCAAAGGACGCATTCCGGGCGCAGTATTTGCCGATTGTGGAAGCGATGCCTACCACATGGAAAACTATCGCAATTTCGATCACACCACACGCGAGTTCCATGAAATAGCACAAATTTGGCAAAATTCGGGCATTACGCCCGATAAACATTTGGCTTTTTATTGCGGAACCGGCTGGCGCGGAAGCGAAGCCTGGTTCAATGCGTGGCTTATGGGTTGGCCAAAGGTTTCAGTCTTTGATGGAGGCTGGTTTGAGTGGAGCAAAGACCCTGAAAATCCTTTTGAAACAGGAATGATTAATTGACCTATGATTGAGATATTTAAAAAAGATGTTGAGGAAGGATTGAGTGATAGCTCTAAATCTCTGCCTTCCAAATATTGTTATGATAAAAAAGGGGATGAGCTATTCACGAAAATCATGCATTTGCCTGAATATTACCTTACAAGAGCTGAATTGGAGATATTTTCTAACCAATCCAAAAAAATTATTGATTCATTGCAATTGAACAAGAATGTTTTTTTTGAATTAATAGAATTTGGGGCAGGCGATGGATTGAAAACGAAACAACTGTTAAGTTTATTGGATGAAGAAAAATACAAGTTCGAATATGTTCCCATTGATATTTCACAGAATGTACTTGATATACTAAAAAGCAGCCTAGAAAAAGAATTACCAAATGTAATTGTCAAACCAAAACAAGGTGATTATTTTCAAGTGCTTAATGATTTGAAAAATAATAAACATTTAAAGATAGTTTTTTTTCTCGGCTCAAATATTGGAAATATGCCGGATATAAAAGCAGCCGAGTTTATTTACGAAATTGGATCATATTTGAATGACAATGATAAGTTATTTTTGGGTGTAGATTTGATAAAAGATAAAGCTATTGTTCTGCCTGCTTATAATGATAGCCACGGAGTAACAAAGGAATTCAATTTAAATTTGTTAAACAGAATAAACAATGAATTAGAAGCTACTTTTAAACCCGATAATTTTAAACACGAAGTAGAATACTCTGAATATGAAGGAATCGTAAAGACTTATCTTGTTAGTAATATAAACCAAACTGTACGTATTAACGCAGTTCAAAAAGATTTCTATTTTAACGAGGGCGAAAAGATTTTAACTGAAATTTCAAGAAAATACAATGACGAAATAATTAACAAACTTATCCTGGACACTGATTTTAAAATAATTGAAAAGCTTACTGATAGTAATATTTATTTTTCTGACTATATTTTGGTTAAAAATCAAAAATTATAAGCAAGTGATGTCCAAAATTTTTGATGAGGTTTGGGAGGCTATTGCTTTCCATTGTTTTCTATTAAATTAATGAGCGCATCGCGCATAATGGATACAGGCGCGGTAAGTCCGGTAAATTTTTCAAATTGAAATACCCCCTGGTACAATAGCATATCCAAACCTTCCACAATGGTAGCTTGTTTATCCTGTGCAAATTGAAGCAACTGCGTTTGTCGGGGTGCGTACACAGTATCAAATATAATCTGCTCTTTGTGCATGAATTTGGCTGGAATGGGAGAGGCCAGGTTGTGTGATGACATACCTTGCGGTGTGGCATTGACAATGAGATCAAAGTTTTGAACTATGGCATTGTTTAGTTTTTCCCAGGGGAAAAAAGCAATATGTCCGGCAGCAGTTTTTGATAAATGGCTGATCAAGGCATTTGCTTTTGCACTGTCCCGTCCTGCTATGGATATCTGTGCTTGTTTGTATTCCTGACTTAGAATATGGGCAATGGCCCGTGCTGCTCCACCATAGCCCAGAATGCAAATATTTTCCAATCGTCGATCAAAGATCGCGTGGCGCAAAGCTCGCAATGCGCCCCAGGCGTCCGAATTGTAGCCATACCAGCCAGGGGATTTTTTCGTTTTTTGTTTTGTTTCAGGTGCTTGCGATTCATACACAACCGTGTTGACTGCGCCGATTTTTTGAGCCAATGCGTCCAATCCGGTCAAAGCAGGTAAAATAGTTACTTTATGCGGTATAGTCACACTTAGGCCTTTGATACCCAGGGTAGAAGCAGCATTCAGTGCTTGACCAGGGTCTTTTACGTCAAAAGCGAGGTACACGCCGGCGTAGTTCATTGCCTGCATTGCCTGATTGTGCATAATGGGTGAAAGGGAATGCGATACAGGATGACCTATGATGCCAAAAATACGGGTTTTTGCGGTTATTTTCATACAATTGTCAACAATGGAGTTTTATAAACGTAAATTTTTTTGCTTAAATTTTTTTGGGAATGTATTCTGGGACGCGAAAAATATTGCAAGTACAAAGTTTTTTTTATTGCCATTGTCTATCGATTTTAGGACAACCCTATTTATGGAATAAAAATAGAGGTACGCATCATGGAGATGACTTATATTGTGGCCTGGGTGCTTTCTTTTTCTTTGATTGCTGGAGCACACTATATATTGGTAAAAAAGATTTTGCGGGAAAGATATTTTGATTTATACCAAAAAGGTATTTTGCGTATGCCGGACAAAATCAATTTTGTAATTATTTATCTTTTAAGCTTGGTTGGATTTTTGGCCATGCTTCTTATTGCTTTTGCGGCATATATTCAGATATATAGTATCCCTGCATATTGGGGGGGGATTGTTATGGGATTTTTTATTGCTTTGATCCAGACTGCGGTTTGGCTAAGCGTGAATATTCCCTGGTCTTTGGTTTGGATGATTTCAATTTTGGAATTTGTATCTTTTTCATTGGCTGGTTTCTTAGTAGCAGTGATTATTTAAAAGGAGTTATTATGGCACAAAATCAATCACAAGGTTTTGTTTCTCCCTACCGCAATGCTCTGGTGACCGGAGTTAGCTCAGGATTGGGTTATGGTATGGCCCGCGCGTTATTGGCAAACAAAACCTCTGTTTATGGTATGAGCCGCCGTGATCCAGCACAAACTGAGGCAAAGGATCTTTTGCATTGGGACAATTTTTATTTCCAGAGTGTAGATTTGCAGGCATTGGAAACAATACAGAGCAAAATGCAGGATTTATTGGCCAATATGGATCATTTGGATTTGGTGGTATTGAACGCGGGAATTTTGGGACGCATTCAGGATATGGCACATACTTCGATTGATGAATTGAATCAATTGATGGTCGTCAACACGTATGCCAATAAAGTTGTCATAGATTTTTTGCTGCATAGGAAAATTTCCTGCCGACAAATTGTTGCTATCTCTTCCGGCGCGTCAGTGTCTGGTAATCGAGGCTGGAACGGCTATTCCCTGTCAAAGGCGTCATTGAATATGCTGATCCAATTGTATGCCAATGAAATGCCGGAGAGTCATATTGTTTCTTTGGCCCCGGGATTAATCGACACAGCAATGCAAGATTTTATCTACAGCCTAGACGAGGACGAACGCTATCCAAAGATTTTGTCATTGAAACAAAAAAAAGGAACATCAGATATGCCCGGTTCTATAGAAGCAGGGCAAAATATTGTCAATATTTTGCCCGATCTTTTGTCATTGCCGTCTGGTTCATTCCAGGATGTGCGGGCATTATAAATCTCCTTTGGGGGGCGTATCAGGGTTTGTATGCTTTGCTGCCGGTCGGCTGGTTGGGATGCACCAGGCGAAGATGTTTTTGGTATTTATGGATAGATTGTTTGAGCAGCCGTTTATTGTCCCAATCAAAGCTTGTGTACCAATGATACCGAACCCAGGGCACTGGATCCATACGCGCGATTATTTGGAAACGGTTGTAGCCGGCTGGTTTGTACAATATATATGTCCGGAAAAAATAAATGAATTCCCGATCAATATTGGCTGCAATTACAGCCTTCAAGTGTTGCCGCAGTTCAGAACCAAAATAAAATCGATCCGGTCCAGAATTGATGGATCGCATGATCACCGGTTGGGTCATACTGTCCGTGTTGCGCGTTATGAGCCAGTCGACCTGGTTGAGCCGTGTAATGGATTTGGGGATTTCTTGGACCGGGAATGGAAAAGGTTTTTTTTGTTCACGGTATATGTTTACATATTGAAACGCTGGTTTTTTGTATTCATTGATATCTGTTGCCAAAATCATGCGCAGATTTTTTCGCAAAATGTCGTCTTCATAAATGTCACGGACAGTGGTGGCTCCTTTCATAAAGAGAATGGCACTGCCGATATCAACGAATAACGCATTAGCAAACTTTTTACCCAGCGGGCCGGTCTTTTTGTGCACAATGCGGTTTTGATATATCCCCCTGAGAATAATATTTACATCATACAGCCGCTTTGGCCCGGAACCCTGCATATACGTACTATTGTTCAGCTTTTTTTTGTGATAATAGTCAACTTTGGATATATGTTCCATAGCTTTGTCATATTTGTAATTTTTGAAGAAGTCCTTTTCAAGTTGTTTGTCGTCAAATATTTCTCCGGCCTTTTTTTCTTTACCGGAAAGAGTCCTGGGATTTGCCAATACACGTTTCATGTATTTGAAATCTCTTTGCCGCCAATCAAAAGTTTTTTCTTGTGTCTGGGACTGAAGCCCGCTTTTACTTGGCGTCTGACAGCTAAATAGTATAGACACAATCACAATTGTTAATATTTTTATTTTTTTCATGTAAATCCTCATTAATGACCTTGTCGTTAGGTTATCGGTTGATGTAGTTAATTTTATTTTGTGTTTTGATTTGTCAATTTGAAATTTTTAATTGGTTTGACGTTATCTTTATATACTACCAATATGGTTGTATTTGATGAAAATGTCCTCTACAGTGAAATAAATCAGGAGATTGGGATCAATGAAGCTTTCTACCAGAAGTCGCTATGGAGTGAGAATGCTATATGATATTGCACAAAATTATGGTAAAAAACCAGTAATTTTGCGTGAGATCGCAAAACGGCAGCAAATATCCGAGAAATATTTGAGCAAACTCATTATTCCATTGAAACAGGCCAACCTTGTTCATTCTGAACGCGGTTCACAAGGGGGCTATACTTTGGCCCGTGATCCGTCCCAAATTTCTGTCCGTGAAATCGTAGAAATATTGGAAAGTGGTTTTTCTCCGGTGGATTGTGTTCGCAATGAATTTGTTTGCCCTAGAGTCCAGGAATGTCCGACTCGTTCTATTTGGGCAGAATTGGAAAAATCCATGAATGATTTGCTTGGGGGGATATCTTTGGAAGATTTATTAAAAAGGAAGGATCAAAATGAATATAGCAAATGATATAACGGAATTGATTGGCAATACTCCATTGGTTCGTATAAACCGATTGAATGAACATGGTAAAGCGGAAGTATTGGCCAAACTCGAATCGTTCAATCCATTTTCCAGCATAAAAGACCGGATCGGCAATGCGATGATAGAAGCAGCGCAAAAGGCAGGCCTGCTGCATTCTCACAGTACAATTATTGAGCCAACAAGCGGCAATACAGGTATTGCGCTTGCTTTTCCTGCTGCTGCCAAGGGTTATAAAATTGTGTTGACAATGCCGGATACAATGAGTATGGAACGGCGCAAATTGTTAAAAGCATTGGGTGCTGAGTTGGTGTTGACGGAAGGGGCCAAGGGAATGAAAGGAGCCATTGCCAAAGCTGAGGAACTTGCAAAAGAAATCCCGCATTCTTTTATGCCGCAGCAATTTAACAATCCGGCCAATCCAGAAATCCATACAAAAACCACTGCAGAAGAAA
>CAZCVM010000089.1:7049-7873 GCA_964501965.1 uncultured Leptospiraceae bacterium
GCGCGGATATTCTGGTTGCCGGTGTTGGTACAGGCGGTACTGTGACTGGCGTAGGAAAAATTCTCAAAGAACGCAAGGATACGTTCAAAGTTGTGGCAGTAGAGCCTGAGGATTCGGCTGTGTTGTCTGGTGGGCAACCAGGACCGCACAAAATACAAGGGATTGGTGCTGGTTTTATTCCCAACGTGTTGGATACGGACATTATTGATGAAATTGTGAGTGTCAGTTCCCAAAATGCTGGTACTACGGCTCGTGAATTGGCAAAAAAAGAAGGTGTCCTGGCAGGTATATCATCAGGTGCTGCTTTGTGGGCTGCATTGGAAATAGCCAATAAGCCGGAAAATAAAGGCAAACAAATCATTGCCGTATTGCCGGATTCAGGAGAAAGATATTTGAGTACTTGGTTGTTTGAAGATTTGTCTTCGGATAATGACCGAGTATGATTTAAGAAGGTATACAGTGACAAAAGATTTAACGGAAAAAAAACAACATTTGGCAGCAATCTTAAAAAAAATGGGTAAGATTTGCATAGCCTATTCTGGCGGTGTGGATTCTGCTTTTTTGCTCAAGGCAGCGGTGGATACATTGTCTCAGGAAAATGTTTTGGCTGTGACCGCTATTTCTCGGACATTTGCTGCTGTAGAAAAAGAACAAGCAAAAAATTTGGCTTTGGAAATGAGTGCTCATCATGTATTGCTTGATTTGGTCCCTATAGAGGACACGGAGTTTTGGGACAATACGGAAAAACGATGTTATTTTTGTAAAAAAAGGTAGAAGCCAGTGGGGTTATCCTAATGCGCGTCGGCATAGGTGCTGGTTGCCTT
>CAZCVM010000090.1:0-7840 GCA_964501965.1 uncultured Leptospiraceae bacterium
TTTGGCACAGGAATGCCGCCCGCACACATATAGCTATCGCCAATGGTCTTCAATTTTTCCATATTGTTCCTGGAGATAATATTGTCAAACTCTACAAAGCAAGACTCCAGCTCTTTAATGAGTTCATTGGGTGTCATTTTTTCCGCTACTTTGGTAAAACCCATAAAATCCGTAAAAAGCACAGTCACAGAATCAAAAAATACGGGTTCCGTAAAACCTTTATCTTTCAACTCTTCCACGATTTCTTTGGGCAATATATTTAATAACAAATTTTCTGATTTGTCTTTTTCAATTTGCACCTGCCTCATCAAATTTGATCGGTAAACAATACCGGCCAGATGTTCTCCCAGTATAGAAAATCTGACTATGTCAGCTTTGTTGAGTCGAATTTCATTATTAAAAGAAAAATCCAAAACGCCGATTGGCTCATTTTGCAAAATCAAAGGAATCATTAAAAACTTTTCAATCCGGCAAGTTTCAATGATAAATACTTCAGATTCAGAAATTTTGGATTTTCGTATTTTGGGAATATAAAAAGGTTTTTTGGCTTTGAAGGGAACAGTGTGACCGGAAACAGATGTATTGATTGGAATTTGTAAATTGTGAATTTTTTGAGCATCTACCTTGTTGACAAAATCAGGCAGCGACGCTCCGATAAGTCGAAGATATGTTTTGTCTTCTGACGCGATATAAAGAGCATAAGTATTGATAGCATAAAGTTTGTTGACGTATACAATGACTTTATCCATGATGATTTTTAGATCAGTCTCTTCATTGATGTCCTTGATCAAAGAGTTTAGGCTATGGATTTCGCTTTTTTCCTTTTCCAATTCAAAAGTCCTTTTGATGACTTCTTGTTCCAGTCGTTTGTTGGACTCTTCCTGAACCGCAATGTATTTATTTTGAACATCTTCTTTTTCTTTGAGCGTAACATTGTACCGGTCTGCCAATCCAAGGGACAACAGTATCGCTTCCAAAGCGGAACCGATTTGTATGCCATTTTCCGTGAAAAAATTGGAAGGAAAAATACCAAACACTTTGAATGCCAGAACCACGATACCTATCAAAAAGAACAACCAGGCCAGCAAATAAAAACGCGCCGGTTTGTATCCTGATTTCAGGGCAATGACTCCGGCTGTGATCAGAAAAAATGAAAGCAACGCAGCGTTGAGCGAAACCAGAGCGACACTGATTGAGGCTGGCACAAAAAATGAGATCACCGCGTTGGCCAAGGCAAAATATTTGACTATTTGGGTAAATTGGTGCGTAACGGGAGTGATTTTTTTTGTGTTGAGAAAAGTAATAGAAAATTGAGCTGTAAAAAATAGACTGACAGCGACGAAAAACGATACAGCTACTGTGTTGAAATACGGGGCATTGTTCCACAAAAATTCTGTGCCCATGCCATTGTATGTAAATTGAAACAGGCCATAGCTTGTGATATACAAAACATAGAACAAATAAGTTTTGTCCCTCAGATAAATGAAAATAAACAAGTTGAAAAGACTCATGACTAGAATGATACCATAATACAAGCCCAGGCCAAACCGTTCTTTGTTGATTTTTTCTATGTACGTATTTTTGTGCCAGATTTTGATCGGCAAAACAATGGTCGCGTTTGTCCGTATGCGGATATACATTTCATGATAATCTGTATCTTGAAATTGGATATCGCATAAAAAATGATTGCTTTTAATTTTTCGTGCATTGAAGTCTATGTTGTCTCCTACAGTATGTCTTTTTTTGACAAGGCCATTTTCAATGGCAAAAAATGTAATATTGGCCAAATGCGGATATGCTATTTCCAAAATAAAGGCGTTGCTCTGTGAAACATTTTTTAGGGCAAACCGTACCCAATAAATGGATTTTGTGATACCAAAATTCAGTACTTCTGTGTCATTTTTTTGAAACTTGGTATCACTTTTCAATACATCATCAATAGTGTATACACCATTTTTATCTTCTAAGTATTCTACAAATGTGCCAATATGAAAATCATGTTGCCTATCCGAGATTTGCACAGTTTGTATGGCAAAAACGGTATGAAACTGCAATAAAAATAATGATATGAATAGGAAAAAAAGAATCCATTTTTTGTGAACAGGCATTTTTTATCCTTTGTTGCTATTTTTGAGTGTGTTATAAATTAATATTTTGTATGTAAATATCTTTTGAAAATATCATTACTTTTTTTTCTACATTTTTTTAAATTTATTTCTTGAAAAAAATTTTTAAGGAAAAAATATAGGTTATTGTTAGGTTTTGCCTCTATATTTGAATATGGTTTTGCGCGAAATTAGGAATTTCGTCGGGAACCATATACCTGTTTTATGGGTCATACAGCTCAAAATTCGATAAAATTCATTGTGGGTTTTATCGTTTTATCATCTAAAGAAAATTTTATCCAGGGAGGATAATCGAATGAGAATCGCACAAAAAAGTATGATTGCCGCAGCCGGATTTTTAGCTTTGGCTATGGTATTTGGTTTTACCATGGACGCCCAGGCTTATCGGGGATCTGGTCATGGTTCCAGCAAAAAGAAATGCAAAGGACATCATCGAGGCGGCGGTATGCATGGCCTCAACCGGATGCAGTATATGCTGGGTTTGTCAGATAGCCAGGTAAAAAAAATATTTGATATACGTTCCAGCTATCGCGAAAAGTTTTTTGACAATCGCCGCAACGCGATCAAGCAAGAAGCGTTGCGCAAGGAAATGTGGCAAAAAATTCGCAATGTGTTGACAAAAGAACAGCAAAAACGCTGGGATGAAATGCATACCAGAAGACAGAACAGGCGCGGCAATGGTCCTCGCGGTGTAAGATAGTTTTTTGTATAAAAAATAACGTATCAGGCATATATGCGAAGAGTGCGACAAAAATTGGCTTAAACAACCAATTTTTGTCACCTTTTTTAGATTTTATATCATTGCTTGGATTTTTATTATTTTGGAATAAAAAATATTAGATTATTATAGAAGCAAATAGAAGAAAATAGAAACGAATAAAGACAAATAAAATAATATGGGAAAGAAGATGGAACAAATATTTTCGATTGCAAAATTTCAGAGCCGGTTGACTAGGTTTTGGTTGGCATCTGGCGCAGTTTTTATTATTTTGTTCGCTGTAGTAAATACTGTGTTTGCCGGACCAGGGCATAGAATGATGCACAACAAAAGAAGTCATCTGTTTCATGATATGTTGTTTTTGAAAGAAAAATTGGATTTGAGTGATGCCCAGGTTGATAAATTGGCAGAATTGAACCAAGATTTTCAAAAAAAGCTCTTGGATTTGCGACAAAAAATCCGACCGCTGCGCAGACAATTGGGCGAATACTTGTTAAAAGCGGACAATCGCTTGGATCGAGATAAAGTAAAAAAATTGTTAACAGCTATCAGTCAAGTTGAAGTGGAAATCCGGCTGATGATGATCCAACACCATTTTGACATAGAAAGGCTTTTGACTCAAAAACAGCGTGATATACTTCGCAAACAACGGCGCAGGGGACGTAGACAAAGTGGTTACCAAAAAAATAAAGGAGGTCATGGGAATAGAGATTGTTGTCCCCAGGGCCAACAAAAAAGGCATAGGAATTTTGGTACCTATGACAGAAAATGAATTCATTCTTATTGTAGCTCAGACCAAAAAAGTAGTCCTTGCTGCGATTGCCCGCAATTTGTATCCAAGATTTGCTCATGCCATAGATGATGTGGCCCAGGAAACTTATATGCGGGCGTATAAACACTTGACCGGAGACAAATTTCGTGCTGAGTCAGAAATCAGTACTTGGATATATACCATAGCCAGAAATGAATCTTTACGAATGAACAAAAAAATGCTTAGAGAAGAACAGAAAATGGATAAGCAAAAACAACAGACCAGGGAAGGGCCAGTCAATGATTTGCCCTGGTGGGAGATGGATTATGACAAAGATTTGCTCTACCGGATGATCGATTTATTGCCGGAAAATTTTCAGAAAGTTTTGCGTCTGGTGGCTCAGGGCTATTCTGTGCAGGACATTTCTAAGGAGTTGGCCATTGCCCAGGGCACAGTCAAGTCCAGAACATCAAGAGCAAAAAATCTTATTCGGGAAAAATACCAGGAAATGCTGGAAAAGGACATTCTAAAAACAGGAAAAGAATATGAAACAGTCACGCAACAATAAATACAATGCTTCTCCAAATATGAAAAATACAAAGAATAATGACCATATAAATAAAATGAATCATGGGGAGACATCAGTAACAAAATATTTTTCTCAGCAAATACTTCATCGGCTGCAAAATAATCAATGGGACCAAACTATGGCGCGTCTAGTCACTGAGGAAATGCGCCGGGAGATGACCGTGAAAGACCATCAAAAAAATATCAAAAAAAAATGGTGGCCTGATTTGCAAAAATACAAACTCGCCTTTTCAATCGCCGGCCTGGCAGTGGTCAGTAGTGCTGCTTTGATATTCTTTGTTTTTGTTTTGCCTCAAATAGGGCCCCAAACAACACCGGATAAAGCCTTCCAATACAGTTATGCAAATTTTGTGCAAGACCAGGTTTGGGGCGTATACAATAAAGTATTTGTCGCTCCCGCTGAATCTTTGCATCAGTACCGGAGTCATACATATAACGCGTTGAGTAAAACACAGCAAAAAGATTCTGAAAAAAAATCTGAAACTAAGGTTCAAAAAAATGACCCGGTGGATACGATCTTATTTTCTGATACAGATGATGTGATCGCGGCCGCGCTTTACAATCGTTAGTTTTTTTTGCATTATGGAAAAATGACCAACATTTCCAAAGGTAAAATCAGAAATCAGCGTTAAGGGACAAAAACAGTTGACGCCCTGGTTGGGGATAACCAATGACATCAGTGCGTGGTTGATCCAATATGTTTTTGATTCCTATTTGCAATATATATTGATAGGCGATGAAATGGTCATCTTTTTTTTCGCGATACGTAAAAATCCATTTGCCGCCCAGGTCCCAAATCTGTGAATGTTTGACAAAATTTGCGTAGCTGTTGTACCGGTCATGAAAATTGCTGCCCTGGTAATTGTACTGGATGTATAGCGAATGAAATATTTGTCCGATATGCCGAAATATTTCCAAATGTCCGGATGCGTTGTGGATTGGTTTGTACGGTAAAAATTTTTCAGTATAATATGGTATTTCGGATTTATCTCTGGCAAATTGGGCTGTATAATTAGCGCTCAATGAAAGAAACCGCCATTGGGAGCGGGCAGTGATTTCATGTCCATAAATGGTAGCCATTTGGTAATTCGTAAAGATCGAAGTATTTTGCGAGTTTTGCACTAGAGAAATCATGTTTTCCACGATGCGGTAAAAGAAGGCATATTCGATTGTGATAAATTTGTTCCAGATAAAGCCGGCGTCAAAACCTTTGCTGGTTTCATAAGTTAAGTGAGGATTGCCGATGATCTGTCCCTGATTACCATACATTTCCCACAAAGTCGGCATTCGAAAACTATATTGAGCGTTTCCTTTGATAGCAAAAATATTTCGGTAGTTTATCAGCAAAGATATTTGCGGGTTTACAAAATTGTGCCAGTTTTTATCAGCGTCTGTCCGGGTTTTGTAATCCCGATGTTTATGAAAATGGTTCATCCAATGCAATGTGCTGATCATAGAAACGCGCCAATGCTTTGTTGTCCAAAGGTGCCAATGGTGTTCGCCGCTTATTTGCTGAAGCAGCCGTATATATCTATCTTGAATGGCATGATCGCTATTTCCCAATTCATTTTTCGCATAATGGCCATGACTTTTGTAATACAAAGACAATTTGCTATCAGCGAAAAAATGGGTCAAGCCGATGTTGGCCCCGGCACTATAAAAAAATGTTTCATTGCTTTTGCCTCCCAAGAATAGCTCAAAATGCGGATCTGTTATTGTATCCTGGGACAATGTTTGAAAAAAAGAGCCATGAAATTTATTGTTCTGCCATATCCAATGCAGTTTTTCCCATTGCGCTTGTACCAAAAAATGCATAGTTTTGTGCCTAGTGTTCATCAATGGCACTGTTCCCATGCCGGGCATTCCTTCCTCTTTGTACGACGCTCGTTGCGTCAGCCAGAAATCCCAGTCCGCGATCTTTGCGCCGCGTCGGTCCAAAATCATTTGCTGATTGAATGAAATATAATCATTGTTTTCGCGGTAGAGTTTTTCATTTTGATTTTTGTTGGTGTAGTGGAAGTCACCTTTGCTGCCGGATACCATGCTATGATGAGCCACCGCCCAGGTCTGCCATTTTTTTTGCAATTGATGGGCTAAATGGTAGTTCTGAAAAGAACCAAATCCCAGACCAATGCTTTGACTAGATGATTTTTTTTTGCCATTGTCTTGCTTCAAATCCTGGCCTGGACGTTTTGTAACTATATTGATAGCTCCGCCAATGGGATTGCCCAATAAGTTGTTGCCGGTTTTGCCTCGGTATATTTGGATTTCTTTGACTCCGGTGAGCTCAAAATCATGCAAATTGACCATGCCGGTTAAGGCATTGTTCATGGGTACTCCATTAATATAAATGTTTACCTGGTTCGCCTGGGAGCCGCGAATAGATATGGTCGCGGGACTGTTTTTTGTGCCCCATCTGCGGATAGAAACACCGGAGTATTGCTGTAAAATATCGCTGATGCTTTTTGAACCACTATCTTCTTTTGGCACAGGTATGATGGTCAGAAAAGGTGCTTGCTCCAGCGCGTACCTGTGCGTAGATGGGTTTGTTTTCGGCTGAATGATAATGGATCCAAGCTCGGTCACCTCATCGGCATGGACAATGTTTTGTCCAGATAAGGCGGCTGCCGCCAAATAGATAAGGATGGTAAAAAAAATTGTAAACAGCTTATGGGCCAGTTTAGAATTTTTTTTCATACTTTATGAGAAACGCGGTTTTCTTTTTTCATTGAAGGCAGACAATACTTCCCGGAAGTCATGGGAATCCAAAAAAGCTGCGTTCCATGCTGCAACATATTTCATGCCGTCAGCAATCGAATGGTCATCCATGTAGTTTAGGATTTCTTTTGTGCCGCGTACTGCCAAATTGGGGTTTGCCGCGATTTGTTCAGCCATTTGAATTGCGTTTTTCAAAAGTGTTTCTTGATCAGGAAAAATTTTGCTTACCAGACCCATTTGCATTGCTTGTTGCGCGAAAAAGTCTTGGCCAGTAAACGCCATAAGCCTGGTATTGCCTTGTCCAATGATGCTAGGCAACCTGTTGAGACTGCCCATGTCCGCAACAATGGCAACTGCTGTTTCCCGCAAAGAAAAAATCGCGTCTTCACTGGCCAGGCGAATGTCACAGGCACTAATTAGATCCAGACCTCCGCCAATGCAGTGTTTGTGTACAGCACTGATATATACCTTTGAGCTGTGATATATCCGGTCAAATCCTTGCTGCATTTGCACAATGAGCTGATACAATTTTTCTCTACTGTCCGCGTCTTGTCCTTGGAGCTCTGCAGAGAACTGTTGCGAAAACTGGGCAATATCCAGTCCCAGGGAAAAAGATTTTCCTTTAGCTGCTAAAACTACAGCACGGATATCCTTGTCTTGTTCTATTTCCTGGACAATTGCTGGCAAGTCCCGCCAAAACGGCCAATCCATGGCATTTCGTTTTTCCGGGCGATTGAGATACAAGAGGGCAATTTTTTTTTGGGCGTTTTTTTCCAGAGAAAAAAACGGATACTTGTCTGTTTGCTTTGTAGTGTTCATGTAAGTTTTACTTATTTTTGTGTTTAAAAGTTCTCTAATGATAAGCTTTATTATAAACAAGAAAAAAACAATCAGAAAAGACGATAAGAAAACGTTCGCGACTATGTGGCGACACCGCTG
>CAZCVM010000091.1:0-6507 GCA_964501965.1 uncultured Leptospiraceae bacterium
CGGACAGCTCTTTTTGAATCTCCACAATATGATCCATTCGTTTTAGATCTACAATCAAGCCGCCCTGTACCGGTATTGTGGCACCGCAAACTCCACTACCCCCGCCATACGGCACAATGGGCATCCGCCATTTACTGGCAATACGCACAATTTGCTGTACATGTAATGTGGAATGGGGCCAGACAATGAGATGCGGCATATACTCATCTTTTTTTTGTTTGTAACGCAAAGCGTTTCGCGGCCAACTATCCGTACTATAGGCCACTCTGTCCAAATACATAGAAGAAACATATTCTTCTCCGACTGCCTGCGACAGCTCATCTTGGCTTTGCAAAAGATTGTCCATCCATGAATTATTTTTAGAATTATTACTAGAACCTTTGTCGAAACTACTTTTGGCCGAATTTTTGATTTCATTTCCAGCATTTTTTTGTGCTGTTTTCTGCGTTTTGGACTGCGCCATATTGCCCCCTAAAAATCATTTGTGGATTTTTCGCCATTTTTATGCCATTGCCAGACAATGGTATCCATCTGTATTATTTTATATCCCATAAAGAAACACAGGCGTCAACAAAAATGTTTTTATAGAGTTTTTTTATGGGGGTTTTTTAACTGTGTCAATGTGAATGCTAGGGATTCCAGGGATTGGAAAATATCAGGAAAGAGATATCCATTTGCGGATATAGTGATCCGCCAAAGCATAAAAACCTAAACCTTTATAAAGCATGACCAATTCCTGGATCGCGGGTTCATTGTGAGGGTCATTGCGCACGGATTTTTCCAGCATGGATAGTTTTTTTTCCACGCCCTGCCAAAACAATTTCATTGCCTGATCTTGATCCACATAGGTTTTGTTGGAATCCATTGTTAACACAAAAACCAATTGCTGGTATCGCTCTTCTTTTTTGCCCAGAAAATGCGCATAAATTGCCAAGTCTATACGCAAAGATTTATCATGGGGAAATAAATGAACTAAATGACGCAAATATTTGTATCGATAATGAATTTTTTGCTGAATGGGAGAAGGCCATTGCTGATCCAATTCTTGGACCAAAAAATTTTGTTTGTCTGATGAATAGACTTCTCCGGTAGGTTGCGGTTGGGCACCAGTAGTTACCGCGTAAGTGCCATCAGGATTTTTTGCCTTAACCGGCAGCAAGGAACCATATTCTGCATCATCTGCCGAGAGATACACATTGTTTTGCAACTGAAATAGGTTTGCTTTAGTGCCTTTTCCAGAACTAGTTTCAGGGCCATTACTGTCCGCATCTTTATCGCTGGAAGTCACATTCACCAAATAATCCCATTCGCCTTTGTGATTCCCTGCTGGAAAATGAAAAACTTTGGCCAAAAAATTTGCAGGAGTTTTTTTAGTGCCATGGTGGATGTTTCTATTTTGATTATTATTTTGATCCGTATGACCAATATTACTGGCATTGTTTTTATGAATTGATTTGGTTCGTTTAAATTTCTGTTTTTGTATCTGTTTCTTGCCAACAATACTGTTTATACTGTCTTGCCCAAAACTTTCGAGTTTTGATTGGAGCAATGATGTATCGCCTGTTTGGAGCACAAAAGATTCGCTCATGCTGTACAACGAGAATACTATCATCCATATTGGTAAAATAATCCGTGCTTTGGCGAGAACAGACAAAAATTTCTTATTGTTTGCTGGCAAAACTGGCATGAACCATTTGCTGAATAAGTGATTTTTGCCATTTTTATTTTCATCTATTGTGTTTATATTTGTTTTTGTTTCATTTCTTTGCATTTGGAGGTTTGTATTTGGCAAAACGGATGAAACATTGTTCCTGAAAATTTCTGTTTTTTGTCCAGGTGGCGCATTGGTGTCTGCAATTGGCTGCTTTCTGGAATTGGCTAGCTGAATAAAACCATTTATACCATTTGCAAAAAATACCTTGGATGTCATTATGTTTGTGTTAATGACCGACCGTTTTCTTTTGAGATGCTGGATGCGTTTTTTCCAGCGATTCATTTTTGCGGAGCAATGAGGACAATCTGCTGTATGGTACAGCACGCCTTTGATATATTCCGGATCAAATTCTTCAAAAAAGGAATGGCTGGACCATTCCATCAGCCAACTGGAATTCAAACTTCCCATATCCAGCCAATCATGCCAAATATTGTGCTGATCGGCCAGGGAAGTTTGTGATCCAGTGCCCTTTGAGGGCATAAAATCATGGATCACCATTCCAGATGTCATACGATAATAATTCGCTATTTTTTGTAAAAATCTATCCGTATCAGAACAGTTCAAGAAAATCCTCCACAATGTTTTTTCCGCCCATAGCTTGTTCCAATAAAAAGGCCATTTTGCGTCGAGCTTCATGTAAACGTGACTTAACTGTACCTTGCGGAATATCCAAAATATATCCGATTTGATCTACTCGAAATCCCAAATAATGGCGCAACACCATTGGTAAGGAATACTTTGCATCCAATCCATCGATACAATTGGAAATCAAATCTGATATTTCCTTGTCTTCCAGAATTCGAACCTGGTTTTGCCGCTTATCGCCAACATCAAAGTAACGCTCTCCGCTCAACTCTAAATGTTCGATCTCTTTGGTGCGGGTTTGGTTCTTCTTAAAACATTGATTAATCAAAATTCTGTAAATCCAGGTGTTGAGACTGCTTTCTTGCCGAAACTTATGGACATGGGTCAACGCCAGATAAAACGCTTCTTGCACTGCATCCTCTGCTTCGTCCCAATTCTTTAGTATAGAATAGGCTGCCACCAAATATTTGTCCTTTTTGGTCTTGTGCAGGTCTTCTATGGCTAAAACTAGCGCGTCGAGCCCCTCCTTTTTTGGTATATTCCGAACTTTTTCATGAATCATTCATCTCCCCTATACATTGAATTGTAAATCTTCTTTAGAATCTATATATAACTATTAGACGTTCATGCCTCTAAAAGGGCAATATTTTTTTAATTTTGCACAAAAAAAATGAACAAATCCTTTATCATATCACCGGCAAAATCGGCAGCAACAATTAAAAAATTCTTCTTGACTAGGAAAAATATTAAGCAAAAATATAGAAAATTAGTAAAAATTATGGAACAAACTAGTTATCCAGCAGGTGAGAACAATTCTCATCTTATTCATTTCCAGGAGGTACTTTGAATGAAAAAACTACTTATTTTCTTGTCAATCGGGTTTGTTGCGGCCTTTGCCGGGTGTGAAACTACGCAAATCATCAAAAAGCAACCCATTCAAGATGGATACCAGGGTATTTATGTTGTAAAACAATGGGAAGGAGACAATTCGGTACTACCGAAAAACATCACCGGTCTTGTACTAAAAAGAATCGACAATTCATACGAAATATGGTTATCGAATATTAATGCTGACAAAAAAACTGCCGAGGAAATCGAAAAACTCATATACACATACAAAAACGGTCATTTTCACATCAAATTTGGCGGGACTATGATCCTGAAACCTGTGGAAAACGGCTTACGCGGCACATTAAAATTTCGCAAAGAGCCCAAAAAGCTTTTCCTGGAAAAAATCAAATAAAGGCTTCAAATCTGGCGTCATACTTTGCCTGAAAAAATGATTATGGCTTTGCTGATACCCAATTTCTAAAACAAAGGGATTATATGATAAAGATTATCGTTATTGAAGATCTCGCGCCAGTGCAGTCACGATTATCTAAAATCTTTCAGCAAGCTGAAGATTTTGAAATGTTGGCTATGTATGAATCCGCAGAAAAAGCTCTTGAAAATTTATCTTCTCTTGTTGGTGCGGATATTTTACTGGTTGACCTGGAATTGCCCGGAATTCTGGGAGACCATGTTATTGCCATTGTCCGCCAAAAATATCCGAATATCCGCATCGCGGTTTTTACCGTCTTTGAAGAGCAATCCCGTATTTATGAGCTCTTGCAACTGGGCATCAAGGGCTACATTATGAAAGAGACGAGCGATGAGCTTTTATTGGCCGAACTGCGGGTAATCTATTTGGGTGGTGCTACTCTGACCGAACGGGTGGCGCAAAAAATCATTGATGAATTTGAAGAAGAACCAGCTTTATATGAAAAAAAACTGACCCGGCGCGAAATCGAAGTCCTGAATTTTATTGGTCTGGGATTGAAATACAAAGAAATCGCTGAAGAGCTTGAAATTAGTCCGCATACGGTTCGCCGTCATATTGAAAATATTTACCGAAAATTGGAAGTGAACTCAAAAATCGAAGCATTGAGCCAGGCCAACCGCATTGGCATAATGTAAAAAATAAGCATTGTCTAACGAAAAACTAAAAAACATAGACAAAGAATGTACCTGCAAACAATAAAAACCCGGATCCTTTATTTTCTGAATATACTGATCATTCTTTTTTTCCTACCCTTTCCATTGAGTGGTGTACAGGATCTTGCTGGATCCTGGCAAATGCGGCTGCTAAGCTGCTTTAAAGAGGACAATCAATGCACGTCACGCTACAATAATCAAAAAACACAACAAGTCCAATTGCCTCAAGATTTGCACCGCATTGCTCCCCGATTTTATGGCAAGGCGGAATTTACCAAGGATTTTTTCATTGATTCGTCAGAATCAATGAATGATACCCTAATGGTGGTCGGCGGTATTGGCTCGGCAGACAAGGTTTATTTGAATGGCTCTTTGATCGGCAGCCAGGGCTATTATCAAAATAAAGATAGTCGATTTTCTATGTCCGCGTTCAACGCGATTCGGGCATACCGGATACCTGCGGGCATTTTGCAATCTGGCAAAAACGCCGTTCGGATAGTCGTTTGGTCATTTGATATCAAAGCTGGTATTCATCGCGGACCAATTTTGATCGGTCCTAGCAGTGATTTAATGTTAAAAGTATACACGCTGCAATTTTTGCATGAATTTATTTTTCTTAGTATTCCATTTTTATTGCTAGTCGTATTGGGTGTATTTTTTTCCACAATGAAATATTGGCACCCCAATGAGGGATATATATTTTTGGTCATAGCTTTTATTGGATATTTTTTTCATAGTTTGTACTACATCCCTATACCCTGGTACGGAAATTATTTGACATTTTTACAAATTCAATGGATTGGCAGGATTTTATCAAAATTTGGGACATTGTTATATTTTTACCGTCATTTTGGACTACGCAATAACCATGTTACTCTTTGGGCAATCGTCTTTTTTAGCATAGAAATTCTTTTTATACTTCAGGCACAAAATTTTACAGATTTAACCGCGACCATTTTATGGCAGCAATGGTCCTTTTTGCTAGTCCTCTGGCTGCCATTATTTTGGTACAAAAGAATTTCCGCGCCCGACCACAAAAGAGCCTGGCGGATATACATTATCATAGCGATACCGGTTTCAGTCACATATATCAATGACGCTTTTGTAATCTCTCAAGCTATTGCTATGCCTTGGCTTTATCATTATATGGCGATGGGCAATATCATCAATTTTTTGTATCATACTATTTACCATTTTTATGTTTGGCGCAATAAGGAAAAACAAATGGCCCAAAAAGAATTGTGGGAACAAAAATTGACCTTAGCGCATGAATTGCATGATATGGTCGGTTCTCAGTTGAGCCAAATGGTTGTTGCCGCGCGAAATATTCCCAATGGACAATTTATCGGCCAAATGTCCCAGGATGCTTTGGACAAAGTGAGGGATTTTTCTCATATCCTAAAAAAGAATGAACAATGGGAACCATTGCCGGTGATCATTTATAAAATCGCCCAAAAATTGGCAAATCTGGGCAGGTTTGAAATATTTGTCAATAAACAACCCATTGCCTCTTTTCGTTTGTCGCCGACAAGTTCATTGCCTGATGCTGATAAAAGCAAAAAAACTAAATCATCCCAGATGGAATTGAAAGAATGGACCCAAAAATCCATAAACCATTATACATGTGTCCAGGTCGAAAGAATCCTGTCTGAATGGAACAGCAATATTATCCGCCACACTCAGGCAACGAAAATCCATTTTTATTTTCATGCCAAAAACAAACCAAAAAATAGGATTATCCGCATTGCCGTATTCAACAACAACTCATTTTTTCGCTGGTCAGACAAAGCTGCTGATGGCGGTTTAGCTGGAATTTATCAACGCAGCCAACAAATTCGCGGCAAAGTATACAGCCGGCCCACTAAGCGCGGCACATTATTTATTTTGAATATTCAACTCTAAAACTATAGGGCATTTGCCCCATTGACAAATTTCTTGCAATCGTATATATTTTTGTTATCTTGCGGACAAACCGCGCAAGCAATCAACTATATAGGAGAAATTAATGATTATTCAAATCACGAAAAAATATTTTTTGCCACTGACAATGGTTTTGCTGGCAATATTGCTTTTTTCCACAATGACAAGTGCTAAAATTGTCAACCAAAGCAAACATCGTAAAGTATCAAAAAATATCGGCAATTGTGTTTTTAGCACCCAACCACTCGGATACAAAAAGGACAATAGCTATCGATTGACAAACAACTTCAAAGAGCCGCAAAATGTTTATGCTC
>CAZCVM010000091.1:6517-7815 GCA_964501965.1 uncultured Leptospiraceae bacterium
TATGCTCGCTGCTATTTTCCAAGACAATTGATCGAATATTCCAACAAAAAATACGGCAAGCTGCAAAACAGTCTCATGGGCATGAAGCCACGCGGCAGTGGAGGACCAGCTAAACGCTATTTCACAGGCAGATTGCAATTTGAACAACCAATTCGGTTTTATGATGTCACCTACAATGTTAGCTCCAATATCTTGAAATGGGATCAAGTCCGCCTGGATATCCCATTGAAAGGCAGCAAGCATGATTGTGATTTTACCAAATACAAATTTAACAAACCAAATGAATGCGCAAACATTGCTGACGAAGTGCGCTATATGAAAAAGAAGACTTCACGGGTTTGTTTGTACATTGAATTTGATAAAGTGGACCGAAAAATATGGAACAAGAAAAAAGGCTGGGTCGATAAGAACGAATTTCATATAATATCAAAAGGATGCTTCAACTACACAGTTAGATAGTTTTATGAAGAGTATCTTGAGTTGCTTCAACTTGAGATACTCTCCCAGTTGAACCAATTTAGAACAGATTTTTTAGCAAGAAGTGTATAAATGGATTTCATGTATATTTCCAGCCAATTTAAGAATCTGATAATGATGTGCTGTTTAGAACTACTCAATACATTGCCGCAGGATTCTTGCATAACAGTCAAATAACATTTGCTCATAGTAATAACTCCTTTCTTTGAATAAAAAAAATATAACCGGTCATAATTTTAGACGATTTTATTTTTTGAGTTAAAATTTTCTTTATTTGACGAGAAATCGTCTTACATTTATAGACTGCGTTCAAGCAGCATCTATAATCAATAACAGCTTCAATATTGGGGAAAAGACGGAGATTATTATCAGCATGAAAGTATCACAATTATTAAAGGAACTATATAAATACCCTTCGAAGATGGAAGTGATATCTTATTCTGATGATCCGGAAAGAGAAGGCTATCCCGCCTTTGTCTATGGATTTTTATTATTTGATAAATTTGGACATCTCATCATTGAGGACGAGGAATACAACAACTCTCTGACAGATCCCTTTCGATACAAGGGAGACGGAATCCCGGTTCTGGCAAAGGTGAAAACACTTTTCCACACGGGTGATTCGGTTGAGGGACTTATAGATATTTTAGAAAAATTACCGGCTGATATCGAAATAATCATGAACTCCAGACATATCTTGACCTTTAATGACGATGAAATGGATAAAAAATATGGCCTTAACAGGGTGGAGACCACGAAGATTTCTAAGGTCTCCCGTCAATTCCATGATATGATGGACCACACCGAATATTCCAGTGAGG
>CAZCVM010000092.1:0-5480 GCA_964501965.1 uncultured Leptospiraceae bacterium
CCCGAACCTATTTCGAATCGCAAGGGAAGCGAACTTACATCATCCGGCACAAGGACGACGAAGGGTGACGGCGGGCGCGGGGAGTTCCGATTGGACAACGTATCTGCTCGCTCACCGGGCTGGGTCGAGTTGGTAGAGGTAGAGAGAGGCCCCGGGCTGGATAAAGTGTTCGAGCTGCGTGCCGTTGATTCGCGAGATGATGAAATCCTCCTCATCAGCATAAGGGTGTGCAAACACAAACCAGATCCGGGCAGACTTATCGGATTCTTCGAATTGGGCAAGATAGCCGTCAGGGTTGTCCCGCGAGGAGGTTCCATAGATAACGTCGGGGTCATCGGGGAGACCGTACCGGTAGTACTGAACCGCCGGGACAGCCCCGTAGTAAACGTAGATCTGGTCTCCCTGATTACGCCGCGATTCGAGGTAGGACAGAATGGGTCGGATTTCCTCCCGAACGATCGGTTGGAAGAGGGGAAATCGGTGAGAGGTCAAGAGCGGACTGACGAGGGCGATGCTGAGAACAATTTGGAGCCAGATCCCGTTCTGTTTTGTGAGGCGTTGGAGACCCAATGCAAGGAGGAGAATCAGCAGAGGAATGAGAAAGAGCAACAGTCGGCCCTGAAAAGGATAGTCACCGACGCTGCTGGCGAGGAAGGTGAATCCAAAGGTGAAAAGCGCGGTTAAAGGGATGATGGAACGCCGGGTGAAAGCCTCAATTCCGGCGACGGCGAGAAGGGTGTAGATAAATATGCGCCACCATTCGGTGAACCCGGCAAAGGAAAAGAAATGGTTCAGGGCGAATATCCAGTGTCGGCACGCATCGACTGACAGCGGTAGGGGTAAGCCGCTTTCATCCCAATAATTCTGAAGGTATTCGTTGCTGGACACCTCTTTAGTGAAGAGGAGGTAGTTGATCGCGAATGCGAGAATCCATGTTCCCCCAATCAGGGCGACCGCCGGCAGGGAGATTTTAAGGCTTCGATCCAATTTCAAAAGAATCAGGATGCATCCGATGGCGGCGAGAACGATGATCGCGGGATGGGCGAGGAAGACGGCGATTGCACCGGTGATGGTGAGGAGAAGGATGTCCCGTCGGTCAGGGTGGCTGGATTCGAGGACGCGGAGACCGAGCACGATCATTCCGAGGACGACAGTGACATCTACGGAATACTGTTTGAATTCCTGAGCGTAGTAGATCAGTTGGCCCGAGGTCGCGAAAAGGAATGCGGCTATAAAGAGAAAGCGCGGCGCGAGAAACTTTCGGCCCAAGACGAAAAAGAGCGGAATCGAGAGCAGGGAGGCGATGAGCGGAATCATCCGCAGAGTCCATTCGGAGGAACCAAAAACGAGAGTGGCACCATCGACGAGGAGGAGAAAGAGAGCGGGTGCAGCCTGATTGAGGTCGAGCGGGGACAAAAGTTCGAGGAGGTCCCGATCGAGAATATTCAGAGCCAGCATTGCCTCGTCGATCCAGAGACTGCGATTGTTGAGGTAGTGATAGAGACGGAGGACGAAGGCGAAGCCAAGGGTCGCCAAGGTAAGGACGAGGAATCCGCGCTCGGTGGGAGTGGCCTGTTCTTTGATCGGAGGGACAAGAGGGCTCTTGTTCATGACTGAAGTTGAGGGACTCTGCTTTTTCATGACCAGCGTGTTTTGCAGTTAGAGAGGTGACTTTTGGGCGAGGGTCACTTGAGATTGGGTTTCTTGATGAAAGCGCACCGCATATTTGATCGATATCTGCGACGTCCCTGGGAAATTCTGATTCGGACACCGGGGCGGTGGATTCGGGGGCGGCATCTGGCACCCGGTTTGGTGGCGGTCTTTTTTGGCTACGAGCGGATTCCGGGGCGCGATGAGCATACCGGCGGAGGAATGGTTAAGTATCAGGATCTCAATGACGTGTTTCCAAATGCGCGGGATCGGGCGAACCGGCTTTACCTCGTCAGCAGTGCCTATCCCTGGACGGTCCGCTGGCAGGTTTGGTGGGCGCAGGTCTGTGGGGCAAAGGTGATCCTGAACCAGAACGGGGTCGCCTATCCCGGTTGGTTTGGGCGAGGGTACGAACGGGAGAACCGGCGGGCGGCGTGGGTTCATCGACGGGCGGATTACGTTGTCTACCAGTCGCAGTTTTGCCGGGAAAGTGCGGTCCGGTACCTCGGTCGACGGGATCGCGACTGGGAAGTTTGTATGAATCCTGTCGATACAAAAGTTTTTTCTCCGGTGAAGGTAGGAAGTTTGAACGGAGTTCTCCGGTTGCTGATCGCGGGGAGTCATCAGTTTGCCTATCGGATCGAGAGTGCCCTCGATGCGGTGAGGGAATTGCGGGATCGGGGGCAGTCGGTCCGGTTGGTGATCGCGGGACGCCTGACTTTTGACCCCGATCCGGGGAGAGCGGAGTCGCAGTTGCAGAAGTGGATCGAAGAACGGGGTTTGGGAGCGATGGTGGACTGGTTGGGACCCTACCGACAGAGCGAGGCGCCGGAACTGCTGCGGTCCTGTGACATTCTTTTGCATCCAAAGTACAATGACCCCTGTCCGCGGTTGGTCGCGGAGGCTCTCGCCTGTGGATTGCCAGTGGTCTATTCGGCGTCCGGGGGGGTGCCGGAGATGGTTGGCGAGGGCGCAGGGATCGGGGTAGTGACGGAAGCGTCGTGGGAACGGGATTATCCTCCGGATGGACGGGGATTGGCCGAGGCGGTTGAGGTGATCGCGGAGGACCTCGCGGGTTACGCCCGGAGGGCGCGGGAGCGGGCGGTGGCGCGGTTGGATACGACCGCCTGGATCGTCCGGCACCGGGATATTTTTTCAAGCGTGGGAATGGAATGAGGGGGACCCCGCAGATAACCGTCTTGTTACCGGTTTTGAACGGTGAAAAGTATCTCGGCGAGGCGATCAAGAGTATCCAGGCACAGACCTATGGGGATTGGTGTTTGTGGGTTTTGGACGATGGGTCGACCGACGGGACGGCGGCGATCGCGCGGATGGCGGCGGGAGAGGATTCACGGATTGAGCTTCGTCAGAACGAGGACAACATCGGAGTGGCGGGGACCCTGAACCGGTCTTGGCGGGAGGTGAGGACACCATTTGTGGCAAGGATGGACGCCGATGACGTGGCTCTGCCGAGACGATTTGAAGCGCAGATGGAGGCTTTTGCGTCGCGTCCGGAGCTAGGGTTGCTGGGGACGGCGGCAGTTGATGCGGACAGTGGAAAGCCGACCTTTGCAGTGCCGTCGAGGCACGTGGAGATTTGTGCGAACCTGTTGTTCAATGTCAGCTTTCTGCATCCGACGGTGATGTGGCGGACGGAGGCCTTTCGGGCGGCGGGGTTGGAATATGCTGAGGAGCCGACGGCGGAGGATTACGACCTCTGGGTGCGGGCGACGGCCCGCCTTGAGACGGCGAATCTGGACGAGCCGCACCTGCGGTACCGGACGGATCCGGAGGTCAAACTGGGGAGCTATCTACTTCAGCAGAAGGCTGGGGGGCGGAGGATTCGGGAGGAGCTGGTGCGCAACCTGGGGATTGATCCGGGAGGAGCGGAGATGGAGGTTCACCACGCGATTGCTTACGATAACCAGCCGCAGCCGCCGGTCGACCTTGAACGGGTGGATTCCTGGTTGGAAGGCTTGCTGGAGGGGAATCGGAAGAGCCGGATTTATGACCCGGAAGCACTGCGAAGGCGTCTTTGGGCGCAGCGCTATTACCACATCGCGAGAAATTTGGGACGCTTTTCACTCTGGCGGGGATTGAGGCCGAAAGTGAATGATTTAGGTTCGCCGTCCGCAGAACTGGCGATGAAGATTGTTCTCCAATGGTTGCGGAAAGTCAGAACTTAAAGGTGGTTCATTTGAGCACCTTTGACCGGATCAATGGTGCCTCAATCGCGGCCTGGCGTCTGCACAGGGGACTCCTCGCGGCGGGTTTGAAATCGGAGATGCGGGTTCAGCGGAAGTTGACCTCAGAGCCTGAGATCCACGGTCCGGAGGGCCGTGTGGCGGGTATGATGGCGCGTTTGCGTCCCCACCTCGAACGGTTGGCGGCGCGTTGGGCGCGGCGGGGGGATGATTACACTTTTTCGGTAAACTGGTTGCCGGGCGGGACGGCGCGGCGAGCGGTGGACCGTGACGGGGCGGATCTGGTTCACCTGCACTGGGTGAGCGGGGGGTTCGTGCCGTGGGGGTGGTTAAAGATGTTGAAGATCCCGATTGTCTGGACTTGTCATGACCGCTGGCCCTTTGGGGGGGCCTTTCACTACCCGCCGGAGGGTCGGGTGAGTGGGTGTGCGGGGCGTCTGGACCGATGGCAGGGTCGGAGAAAAGTCCGTCTTTGGGAGAGAGGTGGACGGGTGCTGGTGGCCCCGAGTCGCTGGATGGCAGCAGAAGCGGAAACGGTGGTAGGGAGGAACGGGGAAGTTGTCCGGCATTTGCCCAATCCGATTGATACGACGGTCTTTGAGGCGGTCGGGGATGCCGAGCGGCGGGAGATCAAGAAATCCTTTGGGTTTTCGCCGGATCGGGCGGTAGTTCTTTTTGGGGCGGAGGATCCGACTGATCCGAGGAAAGGTGGGGATCTGCTCGAGCCGATTGCGGGAGGTTTGCGGGAGGCGGGGATTGATCCGGAGGTGGTCGTTTTCGGGGGTTCGAAGCCAGCGGATGCGGTGCGGGGGATTCGGCGGGTGGGTTGGCTGGGAAGTGATCCCGAGTTGGCGAGGGCGTATGCAGCAGCGGATGTGTTTGTGTTGCCGTCGCGGATGGACAATCTGCCGAACACGGGGGTTGAGGCGATCGCCTGCGGGACTCCGGTGGTGGCCTCCGATGTTGGCGGGATCGGCGACATTGTCGAAAACGGGGTCAGCGGCTACACCGTGAGGGGCAACGACGTGGAAGGGTTTGTCGAATCGATCGGGATGGTCCTGAAGCATCCGGAACTGCGGGAGCGGGCACGGGGGAAGGCGGTGGCGGAGTTTGGAATGGATCGGTTGGTGCCGGGTTTCATTGCGTTGTACCGGGAACTTCTGGACGGACGGAAAGGGCAGGGCGGTGGCTGAGATGCATTCGAAGGAGCGACGGCGGGAACCTGTCCTCGGAATGGTTGGGAGCTGGGCACCGAAGGCATGGGAGGGGCACTGGACGGCGGCGGCGATGCCGACGGTAACGGTGCAACGGGAACTGTTGCGAGAGCTGGTTGAGGCCAATTTGCCGATCAAAAAGCTCTGGACGGTTTTCCCGGCGCGGCGATGGCCGCGGGACCGGTGGTGCGCGATGCGTCCGGGGCGGAAGGAGCGGAAGGCCCTGCCGGAAGGCGGGTTGGAGTACGCCTTTTTGGGGCGGACGAATCTGGAGCCGTTGAAAAGCCTGACGGTGGCGTGGGATTTGGTGCGGGGATTGCGGGACTGGGGTCAGGCGCGGCGGAGGGATGGGCAGGATCCGTGGATCTTTGTCTACAACCTGGGTCCGACCCACTATCTGGGACGGGCGGTA
>CAZCVM010000092.1:5490-7742 GCA_964501965.1 uncultured Leptospiraceae bacterium
CGGTATTGCGGGGGGCGCGGCTGGGGGGCGTGCGGACGATCGGGTTCATCACGGATCTGGATGCACCGGCGGTGGAGGAACCGGGGCGGTGGGAGCGTTGGCGTTTTCAGGAGGAGGCCCACACGTTAGAGAAAATGGATCGTCTGATTCTCCTGAATCGGTTGGTGGCGGATGATTTTCATCTTTTGCCGGAGTCTTTTCGGGTGTTGGGGGGTATCCTGCCGGACGATTGTTTCGCGCACGAGCTTGAGTTGTTGCCGTTGCCGTCGGGTACCGGGAAGACGTTCCTTTACGCCGGGTCCTGGAACACTTTGCGGGGGATTGACCGGGTGTTGGAGGCCTTTGCGGGGATTGACGACCCGGAGGTGCGACTGCGGGTGACGGGAGGCGGACCGGAGGCGGGGCGGGTGGAGACGGCAACGGAAGTGGACCCCCGGATCGAGGTCTTTGGTTTTCTGGGAAGCGATGATGCCCGCCTGGATGCCTTTCGGGGGGCTGATTTTGTGGTCAATCCGCATCGCGTGGAGGCACCACACGCGCGGTCGGTTTTTCCCTCAAAGCTGGGCGAGGCCCTTTTTAGTGGGCGGGTGGTTGTGACGACGCCGGTTGGAGGAATCGAGGATTGGCCGGAGGATATTGTCCTGCGAACGACGGATGATTCGGTCGAAAGTATTCGGGAGGGAATGTCCCGGGCGATAGCGATGGGGGTTTCGGAGCGGTTTGAGCGGGCGCGGAAAGCGCGGGCCTACGGGCTGGGGGAGATGACCTGGGCCCGGAACGGGCCGCGGGTTGCCGGTTGGATCCGGGAATGGATGTCGGAATGAGGAGCGGACTGAAAGTCGTCCATGTGATCAACCGCCTGATCGGTGGCGGGGCTGAGGTGATGGTGGCGCAGATCCACGAATGTCATCGGGCGGCAGGGGTCGATTCGTGGATCGTCAGTATGGAGACGGGGGATCGGCGGGGAACGGGAAACGTACGGGCATTCGGGCGGAAGTATCCGCGATGGAGGGAGCCATTTTTACTGGGGCGGGAGCTACGGGCGATCGAGGGTGAGGGGCGGATTGACATCCTCCATACCCATTTGACGCAAAGTCAGGTCTTTGGGAAGATTGCGGCGCGGTTGGCGGGGATCCGTCCGCGGATGGTGACGACGGAGCACGATACCTCGAACCGGCGGCGGAGTTTGCCGGGAGGGCGCTGGCTGGACCGGGCGATCTACAGCGGATATGACCGAATCATTTGCATCAGTGAAGCGGTTCGTGATTCGATGCGTTCCTGGCAGCGGTGGATTCCGGAGGAGCGTTTGGTGGTGGTTGAAAACGGGGTCCCGCTGGAACCCTTTCGAGCGGCGCGGGGGTTGCGGCGGGAGGCGGGAGCGGAGGGTGCGCTGCGGTTGATTTCGGTCGGACGGCTGATTCCGAAGAAGGGATTTGACCGGGCGATCGAGATTCTGGCGGGGCTGAAAGATCTGGAGTGGACCTACACGCTGGTCGGTGAGGGGGAGAGTCGGGAGGGGTTGGAGCAGCTCGCGGCGCAACACGGGATTGCTGAACGGGTTCGCTTTCGGGGGGCAGTCGAGGACGTGGCGAGCGAACTGGGGGAGGCGGACATTTCGCTGATTCCCTCGCGTTGGGAAGGTTTTGGACTGGTGGCAGTCGAGGCAATGGCGGCGGGGTTGGTGGTTGTGGCGTCGGATGTGCCGGGATTGGCTGACGTGGTGGGACCGGCCGGGGTGGTTTTGGCGGGCGAAGATTTTGAGGCCTGGCGGGAGACCCTGCGGCGCCTGGCGGGGGAGAAGGCGGAGCGGGAACGATGGGGGGAAGCGGCGGCCGGGCGGGCGGAGCACTACCGGATCGAAGAGACGGCAGAATCGTATTTGAAAGTCTATCGCGAACTGATGGAAGGCGTGGGGAGCTGATGATGGGGAGGGTCGTTGATATTCTCGCGGTTGGGTCGAGGCGGTCTCCGGGTTTGATGGTTTTTCTGGTTCTTTTTGGGTGGGCGTGTATAGCAGGAATTCTGATACAAAAAGTGATCGCGCCGGTTTTTTTGGAAGACCGTTCGGTTGATGGGTTGATCGTCGGGTTGGACGGGCTGAGTTTTCACGAAGCGGCGCGGGAGTTGGCGGCAGAAATGGAGTCGGAGGGGTGGGCGGCGTGGGAGTGGAATCCGACCCTGTCCGACTTTCAACCGGCGGGGATGGCGGCGGCGGTGTACCATATTCTGGGACCGGAACCGGCCAATCTGAT
>CAZCVM010000093.1:0-7676 GCA_964501965.1 uncultured Leptospiraceae bacterium
CCATGTCGTCAATCTAACAGATATCGACGACAAAACTATATCCGGCGCAAGCAAAGCAAATCTTCCGCTACGTCAGTTTACCGACAAATACATTGATCTTTTTTTTCAGGACTTGCACGCGCTCAATATCCAAAAAGCCGAACACTACCCCAGGGCCACTGATTATATTCCTGAAATGATTCAATTGGTTGAAACACTCGCGCAAAAAGGCCATACATACCAAGCAGATGGATCCACATATTTCAAAATTTCCAGCTTTGCCGAATACGGCAAACTTTCCAAAATAGATTTGCAAGGAACACGATCCGGGTTGCGTTATGATACAGATGAATACGACAAGGAAGATGTCCGCGATTTTGTTCTTTGGAAATCCAAAGAAAAGTCCAAAGAACAGTCTAAAAACCAGTCTCAAGATACGTCATCCCAAAATGAAAGCGATTTTTTTTGGGATACTCCGTTTGGAATCGGCAGACCGGGCTGGCACTTGGAATGCTCGGCAATGTCCCGCGCTTTGCTAGGAGACAAAATTGATATTCATACCGGAGGCGTTGATTTGATCTTCCCGCACCATGAGAATGAAATTGCCCAGAGCGAATGCTCCAATGGTCAACAATTTGCTAAATATTGGTTGCATGCGGAGCATTTACTCGTTGACAACGCGAAAATGAGCAAAAGCAAAGGCAATCTTTTCACTCTCAAGGATTTGCAGGAAAAGGGCTTTGGCGACAGAGAAATTCGCTATTTCTTATTGTCCGCTCATTACCGCGCGAAACTCAATTTTACTTTTGACGGACTAAAAGCTGCTCAAAAAACTCTCAAACGGGTGGATTCTACTGTGCGGCGGCTGCGCGAAGTGATCCAAAATTCCAATGAGAAACTGGGCAACCAAAAAACAGCAATCCATTTTTCAAAAACAGATTATCAGGAATTTTGGGAAAAATTTGAACAGGCTATGGACAATGACCTCAATATTTCCGAAGCACTGGGCGCGTTTTTTGATTGGCTGCACAGTATCAATCGGGATTTAGAAAAAAAACAGCCTCCCAATGAAAATAATGTCCAGCCGTCATTGACGGACCCGTCATTGACGGATCCGTCATTGACGGGCCTCAAAGCAACACAAATATTGGCCAGCATGGAAAAACTGGATCAGGTATTGGGATATATTTTTCCATTCCAGCAAAAAGCGCGGCCAGACAATCTCGATGCGTCAAACGATACTCAAAAAGATATTTCCGAAACAGGCCAAAATGCGAAACATGTTGAAAAAAATCAAATTGACCAGTTAATATGGGAACGGGAACAAGCACGGCGGGACAAAAATTTTGCCCGCGCGGATCAAATACGAGATATACTGAAAAACCAGGGAATAACTATTGAAGATACTCCCCATGGCAGCCGCTGGTATCGAGATTAGCATGCACGCGTGTACGGCGTGAAGACATTGGCTGCATTTTAACGATTTTTTTTACAGCTCAGTCAAGCCTTTCTTTTTATCTTTATTTTGACCATCCTTATTGCTGGCTCCAAAGTTGCCGTTGCTGTCATTTTTATTGATTTGATCAGAATTGTTTTGTGAAGTATCATCAGAAATATCAGAAGAACCGCTGTCTTTTTCTCTTTTCTTTGAACTGCGCATTCTGTGCAGTATTTCATTCTCGCTTTGTTCTTTCCATTCTTTGGCCAGACTCACCAATGAACTATTGGGATATCTCAAAATCAATTTACTGAAATACTTGGCAGCGATTTCAAATTTTTGCAATTCAAAATAACTTTCACCAATTTTGAACATAGCATCAGGTGCTTTGGATCCGTTACTTAAAACACGAATATACTTTTGATAGGATTGTATCGCCCGTCCAAAACGCTTCAAAGCATAATATGATTCACCTTTCCAAAAATGCGCCCAGGCTGCCTGATTGCTATTTGGAAATTTTTTGAGAACAATATTGAAATATTTTATGGCTTGCCAGTAGTTGCGGTTTTTGAAGTAGGAAATACCCCTGCCATAGGCTTGGGTTTTGTAGCTATACATGATATCTTTGCCATGCGGTTTGTCCGCAGTATTGTAGGACAAAAAATTGTCATAAATATTGAACACTGCATCATCCTTACCCATATAGCGCAATACCTTGGCCTTTTGCAAAGTAGCATGTTTGTTGTAACCATCCTCGCGGATAGCAATTTCCAGACTTTCCAAAGCCTTTTTGAAATTTTTCTTTTTGATATACAGCATACCGAGCTCGGTATAGATTTGACTGCGAAATTTTTTGTCATTGGATTTTTGCAGCAAATTGTAAAGATGTGCGACCGCTTCATCCGAATAGTTGCGCAAAATCTGAATATGGGCAATACGTTTTTCCACTAAATGCCTGTCTTTTTTAGTCAAACCCCTAGAATTTTCCTGGAGATATTTGTATTTTTCCAATGCGCTTTCGTTCAAGCCCAGACGCTCATAAGCCCGGCCAATATGCAACAGAGCTTTATTGGCAACAGGAAATTTTTGATACTTAGCCCAAAGCGAAGTCAATATTCTTAAAGATTCATTGGTAGCCTCTGGAGTATTGCGTTCAGAAACCATAATGGCTTCACGAAGCATAGTTTCCGCTTTTTCGCGAGGAGCCCAGTATTGTTCATAAAAGGCAAAAGAAAGTACTCCCATAAGCACCATCATTACGCCGACGATAAAAGTTGCCAATCTCATTGTTTTTTCCTTCTTTTAGTAAATTTTTATCTCATTTTTCTATAAATACTTTTTTGCCAAAAATTGGCTTCATCTGGATACAGTTTTACCACGATCTCATCGAGAAAATACGGCAAAGCATTGCGATACTGCCCCAATTGATATAAAGATCGGCCTTGATAGAGCATGGCTTTACTTTTTACCGCTTTATCTCGACTTTTCACATATCTTGCTAACGCTTTGAAAGTCTTTTTATAACGTCTATGATAAAAATAATCATTCAATATATTGCTGATGCCCGCCATTTGTCTTTGCCTATCTGACAAATACATGTGCTTCTGGTCATTGTCTGCATTTTTTTTATCCGGCAATGGCTGCTTGTCAGTATGATTCTTTTTTTTGACCACTATTTCTTTTTTTTGAGCCGGTTTTTCCACGCTATGGAGTACTGTATTGACTTCCATGATAAAATCCATAGGCAAGACCTTATTCTCATAACGGCCAATCAATAGCGCATAATAACGTTCCTGATTTTTATTATCCCAGGGATCCATATAGCCGTTCTTTCTTTCCTTCAAACGAAATTGATCCACAATGATCCCTGATTCCCGCACAGAATTGAAATCAAAAGGTACTTTGTAGGTGCGGACAAGATAAACATAAGCATCCGGTATATCCTGGGGAAAAGTCTTTTGCCAATCCCAGCGTACCATGACTCCATCCGTAGTTGGATGAGCTTCGATTTTTGCCAGAAAATCATTGTATGAATACCGAAACTTATTGCCATTTTTCTTTTTAGATTGTTTATTGGTTTGCTTATCGGAATCTTTTTTGTCCGTCTTCTTTGTTTGGTTTTTATTGTCTTTTGATGAATTCTTTTTTTGTTGAGCGATCCTCTTTTGAGTATCTGTTTTTTTGATCTCCACGCCCGTATCCGTAAAATTTTTTGCTTTGGTCAAAGTTGGTATTTCTTTTCCTGGCGCGTATTCCAATACAATGGCATAATAATTGAGACCGAGACCCGGCGCATTGTCCAAAAAACTTCTTTGATTCGCTTCCAAAGACGCTATACGACGGCTTTTTGTAAGCTGCTCCAAACTCTGGATCATTTTATCTGATCTGTAAATATTTAGTCGCAAATTCGATAAAACCCCGCTCTCCAGCCTGGGCAAAGCCCAGGCTAGCCAAACAACTTGCGTGGACAAAGCTTCCGCCCGGATATTTCGGACAGTGATATTGCCAAAATTGTTGGACAAAGTTACCGGAATGGACAAATAATTGATATCTTGTTGCGGCTTGCCTTTGATCAAAGTCCGATTTTCGCTTTTATCGTCATAAATAAAACGCGTGGTAATCGCATAATAAAAACTGCCATTAACCTTTTCATCATAATCAATATACCGTCTGGATTCTCCGCGTATTTCCGCGACCTTTTTTGCTTTTTTCAAAGCCTCTTCATTGTCAATAATGGTTTTGGCCCGATAAATGATAAAAGAAACATCACTTCGGTTATCATATTGCCAATTTATAGTAATATATTTTCTTTGACCAATGTACTCTATTTTCGCGGAAATATTTTTGACCGGTAAAGGTATCTGCGGATTATCGCTATTGCTGGACCTTACTCGCCCGACAATAACGGGCACAGTAGTAAAATTGACGCCAGGATACAACTCTACTTTTTTCTTAGTTATTTGCTCAACATTGACCACAGCATAATAATACTTGCCCATTGACAAACCCCGGTCCAATATACGGCTTTCCTGGGGAGTAAACGCGCCCACTACGTCCGCTTTTTTCATTATCTGGTAATCTACAATGGGTTCATTGTAGCGAAACAAGGCAAACTTTTTGCCCTTAATATTGATTTTGAATTCCCAATTGATTTCAATTTCATTGGACGATGACAACTGAGCACTGATATTGCGCGGCAAATCCTCTGGAAATTGATCCCGCTGGATAATATTGGGCCGATAATTGTTTTCTGTACTTGGGTCAGTAACATGAGAAGAATTGTCTTGCGTTGTTTTTTTTTGGTCCTGAGTGTTTTGCGGAGGATTTTGATTCTTAGTTTTATCCAGGGGAATAAACTCACCCATTAATGGCTGGACAGCTAAAATACCGGCAAAAAGCAGAACCACAGTAACGGCAAAAAGCCGAAATCTTCTTTGCGTGGCCATTGGTTGATTTATTTTAATATTACCCATGTTGTCCATGTTATTTCATTACCCATTATGGTTTATCGAACCTAGCAATAATTTTCGCAAAATCCAGCCCATTTTCTCAAAAAAAAATAACATTCCCTATTATTTGCAAATATTACTAGAAATTTAAATAGTTATTTAAACTTCTTACCTATCTTTAGATAGATTATCGACCTAGTAGATGAAAAAATTTATAAAATACAATCAGAATTCTTTATGCAATCAAACTTCAATGATTTTTTAATATTGGACTACTATGTGGATGAACCCGCGTGCCTGGGTGTGCCGCCGTTTTTTGCTACCTATCCGCGATATATTGCGGGCGCATTGCGGGCAGCCGGCATACCAGAACAAAGCATTATTTACCAGAGCATTGATCATCTGCGCAAAACACAACATTCTGAAACGCAATCCGGATTTGATCTGACTCAAAACATCGTTGGACAACGCAGTTTTGCGGCCATTTTCATAGTCGGCGGGTACACTGTCCCCGGCAAATACCTCACAACTTCGATCGGCACAATCCAAGAACTCATCCAATTCCTCGAAAGCTACAGAAAGCAAATCCACAAGAATACTCCCATATTCATCGGCGGCCCATTCCAATATATGCCTTTTTCCTACCAGCAAATATTGCGCCAACACCAGGCTGCCTTGCTTCAAGGAGATATTGAAAAAACAGCTTACTTGTTTGCCTCAAGCCATGCACCTGGTTTTTCTGCTCCGCGAGCAATTTATGATCCAACAAGGGAACTACAAAAACGGACTACAGCGGAGATTCATACCTGGGCCAGACTCGGTGCCTTTATCACGCGGCAATCCTGGTACCACCCGACATTGATCATGGAAATGGAAACCTACCGTGGCTGCACCCGCAACGCGTATTGTTCGTTTTGTACAGAACCCCTTTACGGCAAGCCCCAATTTCGTTCACCGGATTCCATTGCGCAGGAAATGAATGAATTGTTGCTCCATGGCAACGCGTATTTTCGGCTGGGTCGGCAAGCGGATTTGCTTACTTATCAGGCCGCCCAGCAATCATACACAAATTCATTTACAGAACCAAATCCGCGTGCATTGGAAACTTTGTACAATCAGATAAACCAATTGCGCGGCATACGGCTTTTGCACCTGGACAATATCAACCCGGGTACTATATATCATTATCCCAATCAATCGGCGCGCACGTTAGAAATCATAGCTCAACACCATTCTCCCGGGGACACAGCAGCACTGGGAATAGAAAGCTTTGACCCCAAAGTCATACAAGCCAATCAATTGAAAGTCAACACAGCCGAGGCAATGAAGGTCATTCAAATTGTAAATCACGCGGGAGGCCATAGAAACAATGGTATCCCCCAATTGCTGCCCGGCATCAACCTGCTCCACGGTCTGCCTGGAGAAACCAAGCAGACTTTTGCCATCAATTTCGATGCTTTGCAAAAAATCCTGGATCAGGGACTTTTATTGCGTAGGATCAATATTCGCCAGGTTTCGATATTTACGGGTACTTTGCTGGACAAAAATCGTCATTCAACCGGCAAAGCAAGCCATTCTACCAAAAAACAAAGCAACAATTTTCAACAATCTCTATTGCATGAAAAATTTTTGTACTACAAAGAAAAAATACGCAGCCAAATTGACAAACCTATGCTACGGATGCTTTTTCCGCCTGGCACAAGAATAATAAATTGTCTCGTAGAAAAACAAGAACACAATATTTCCTGGATTCGGCCCCTTTGGTCCTACCCGATCACGATCAAAGTATTTGAAGTGCTTAGACCACGGACAATGGTGGATTGCGTGGTAACCGGCTATGATGAACGCTCCCTCCAGGGGATTACCCAGCCGATTTGCATTAATAGCCTCAGCGCGAATGCTCTCCAACATCTGCCCGGTATTGGCAAAAAAAAAGCGCAACAATGGTTATTGTTGCGCCCTTTTTCCGATACAACAGCTTTTCTTGATCAGATCAGCCCAGGCAAAGAATTTTTACCCTTTATTCCGCATCTATCGACTGGGAGTTGTGTCACCTTCGATCCTGGTCATGATTGATTTTGTTTAGAATATACAAAGCCAAGAATGCTCCCAAAAACGCAGCCGGTATATGAACGCGGCTAGTCTCTGTCAGAAATTTCATCAACTCTTTCATAAAATCAAAGGTAAACAACAAATCAAAAATAATCGCGCCAAGTACTGCTACCACCATGCCGCCGATAAAACCGCCCAGGATTTCTTTCTTTTTGAAATAATAAAAATACCAGGAAATAATCGCTGCAATACCTATTAATACAATGTATTTGAGTATATATAAAAGGAATTTTTCCATGTTTGTTTCTCAAGCCTTTCTAAATAAATATATAATAAGAACACCTTGCTTTTGGACATATCAAAAACCATTAAAGCAATGCAGCCACTGGCTTATAATTTTTTCTATGCCAGGCTGACACACCATGCTTTTTTAATGCCAGCAAATGCTTTGCTGTGCCATATCCCTTGTTATTTTCAAACGCATATTGCGGCATCCATTGATGCAGCTTTGTCATCAATTTATCGCGTGTTACTTTGGCCAATATCGAAGCTCGGGCAATGCTTTCGATTCTTTGGTCCCCTTTGATCATCGAAAAACCTGGATATGGAAAATGAAACCGATAATTGCCATCCATTAATATCGTCAAACTTTGCTGAATATGTAAAGGTATGGTTTGGATCAAACTCCATACAGCCCATTCTGTGCTTTTATTGAGATTGAGAGCTTCCAATTGCCGTGGATTTATCCAGCGCAGACC
>CAZCVM010000094.1:0-7614 GCA_964501965.1 uncultured Leptospiraceae bacterium
AAATAACGAAGCCATTGGCAAAAAAATATCTATTTTCATAAACAAGGCTCAAGACAAAGACCTTATCTCGGAAATTTACCGCAGCGCAATAGACGGCCAAGCCATACGTGCTTCTTTTACTTATCTGACAAGCGACAATCAAGAATGTTTCCAGGCTGCTGTTTTTTTTCCAGTCAAAAATGAAGAAAATGAAATCACTCAATGCGCTATGATCAGCCGAGACATAACAAACAAAGTCCGGTCTGAAAATGATATCCGGTTAAAAAATCAGCAATTGCTGGATGCCAAAGAAGAAATGAGAATTTACAATGAACAATTGACGCGCAAAAATCAAGAATTGCTTGCGCAAAAACAAGAATTGTTGGAAGCACGCGACAAGGCGCAGGCCAGCGATAAATTGAAGACCGCGTTTCTTGCCAATATCAGTCATGAAATCCGAACTCCATTGAACGGTATCATGGGCTTACTTGAACTTATGAAAAATCCGACAATCCCAACTCAAGAAAAAAACAAATATTTATCAATCATGGGCAAATCCGGACAAAGACTAATGACAATGATGCAAGATATTTTGGATATTGCCATGATTGAATCCGGCAATGTGGACATAAAATGGGCATCAATTGATGTCAAAAAACTCCTAAAAAACCTATATCATTTTTTTATGATAGAAGCGCAAAAAAAAGGCATTGAACTGAGACTGGATGTTCAGCAAGAAAGAATCATTAAAACAGATCAAGTAAAAATAAACCAAATAATGACCAATCTGATCCAAAACGCGATAAAATTTACCAAAAAAGGCTCTGTTGTTTTTGGCTATTTTCTGGAAAAACAAGCCATTGTTTTTTTTGTACGGGATACCGGTATCGGCATAGCTCCTGAAAATACTGAGATTATTTTCCAGCGCTTTGTTCAGGCTCAAAACAACCTGAACAAAGAATACCAGGGATCAGGTTTGGGATTGGCCATCGTCAAATCATACACAGAACTTTTACAGGGAAACATTTGGGTTCAATCGGAACCAAACAAAGGTTCCGAATTTTTCGTCCAGTTTCCTTTGAATTAAGTTGCGGCTACAATTTTTTCCAAAAACGCAGCAATTGATACAAAGCACTTTGGATAGAAAAAAGGCGCACCATTTCTCTATTCCCAGGAAACAAATAATCTTTAACCAGATGTTTTGGTTTTTTCCCAATGCCTTTTTGGGCGATTCCGATACATACAGTGCCCACCGGCTTTTCAGCCGTACCGCCGTCAGGACCGGCTATGCCAGATATTGCCACGGCAAAATCTGAACCAGAAACATGCAGCAAACCTATAGCCATTTCCTGTACAGTCTGTTTACTTACAGCTCCGTATTTTTCCAAAGTTTTTGGGTCTACCCCCACTAGCTTTTTTTTGCTTTCATTGCTATAAGTGACAAAGGATTGTTTTAAGTATTTTGACGCACCCGGCCTATCAGTCATTTTGTATGCCAGCCCTCCTCCAGTGCACGACTCAACAAAAGAAATTGTCTTATTTTCTTCGATCAGAAAGTGATGGGCCATGTCTGACAATGTTTGAAAACGTTCCGGCAAAAGATGTCCTTTGTAAATTTTATCCATTGTTTTGCGGATTTTTCTCGGGTCAAACCAATCCTGTTCTTTTTTTACAGAAGACTTTTTTTTGACTATATCAACATTTGTATCCTCAGAATAAGTGTCCGGCAAAAAATCCGGAAATAAACGCACGTCCGCTATTCCTTCTTTAAAATTGATGGCAAATCTCATTTTATCCGTAGCAAGTCCAGAATCCATATATTTTTTAGTGATCACTGATTCGGGTAAACCATAAATAAAGAATTCTGCGGCCAATGGTTTGGAGATATTGTTTCTATCCAGAAATTCCTTGACCCAAACCAATACTGCCTTTTCCATCATGTCTTTCATTTCCGCCGGCACACCAGGAAGACAAAACACTGCACCATCCAAAGCAATATCATCCAAAGGTATTTGCTGGTAATCAATCCGAAATGCTACTGCCATACCAATAGAATTTAAAATCGGCTTGGCATCCTGCGGATACAAGGCTTGTTTCAAAGCAATATCTGTCACAGATAAGCCACGTTTCGCGTATCTTTCTTTGATACGCTTTACTGCATCTTCCTGGTATACCAATTCGCAATCCAAAAGCTGTGCAACGGTTTTGGCCGTGAGATCATCTTCGGTCGGACCTAAACCACCGGTGACTACAACAATATCATTGTTCGCGACAAGCTCCAACAAAGTACTCAAAAATTTATCTGAGTCATCCGGTATCGCGCGATTTTCAGTGATATCCAAACCAAGATCATCCAATTGCCGCGCAATAAACGCTTCATTGGTATCTACAATCCGTCCGGTAACAACTTCATCACCCGTGGTCAATATAGCCGCTTTCATAAAATATCCTTTTTGCACTTGTTAAAAAATAGGAATAAAAAAATCACATACTTTCCGGCGCACTAACAGATATTAGACTCAATCCCTGTCGCAACACATTGCGAGTCGCGATCATCAAGGTCAAAATCGCCGGACCTACTGACGGATCTCCGCCTTTGACCCGGTTTTCTTTTTGCTGATAAAGCCGCTGAAAATGACTCGCCAGTTCATGTAAATAAACAGTCATACGATGCACTTCCCTGGACTGAGCGATTTCTATCAATTCATCCGGAAATCGCAGTAAATACAAAAGTAAATTTCTTCTGCTTTTTTCCTGCCACAAACTTTCCGGCGGACACATTATTTCAAATGCTTCATTTTTTTCATTTTCTTTCAGAACAGAACAAATGCGAGCATGAGCATACTGAATATAATACACCGGATTGTCCATGGTCTTTTTTTGCGCCAACTCCAAATCGAAATCCAACCGAGAATCCGCGGCACGCATGATAAAAAAGAAACGCACAGCATCCAGCGGAATCTCCTCCAAAAGCTCCCGTAATGTTGTAAACGCGCCCGCCCGTTTACTCATTTTGACAACTTCTCCGGATTCCAAAAGATTGACTTGCTGGGCAATCAATATTTCTAGAGTATCACGGTTAAAACCTAAAGCCTCTACAGCACCGCGCAGCCGGGCAATGTATCCATGATGATCCGGCCCCCAAATATTGATCAAATGTTTGTATCCGCGTTCCAATTTGTCCAAATGATAGGCAATATCTGCCATAAAATATGTGGGCCGGCCATCATCACGCTGGACAACACGGTCTTTATCATCTCCAAAATCCGTTGAACGAAAAACTTTTTTGCCTTCTTGTTCATAAATGACGTTTTTATCCATCAAGCTCCCTAGAACTTGCATCGGCTTGTCCTGTTCATGCAATGATCGCTCTGAATACCAATTATCAAATACAACGCCAAAATCTGCCAAATCTTTTTTTTGCTGGGAGATATTGTATTCCAAAGCAGCTTCTTTGAACAAGTCTGCCAAATATTCGATATCTTCCTTGCCCCAGTCTTTTTGCCCCAATTGCTTTTCAAAATTTTGACTGCAATATTGGGCTATATCATTTACATAATCCCCATGATACCCGTCCGCTGGGAAATCAATGTCAACTGTCAGTTTTTGCAAAAATCTTGCGGCCACAGATTTGGCAAGCAAATTGACCTGATTGCCAAAATCATTGACATAAAACTCTCCATGCACAGTCAATCCGCAATGACGAAAAATATTTACCAAAGAGCTGCCCAAACTGGCAGCACGGGCTGATACTACATTGAGCGGACCGGTTGGATTGGCAGAAACATATTCCACCAAAATTTTTTCGCGGCCCTGGGCAATAGTGTCTTCCTGGCCCGCATTGGTTTGCGCGAGCAAAATATCCTTACCAAAATTTTCATCCATGGACAATTCATAAGCTCGGCTAGATAAAAAATGATCGCTCACGAAAATATTTAAAAATCCAGGACCAGCAATCTGAATATCAGAAATGATTTCCTTATTGCTTTGGACCTTCCAGGCGTTAATAATATTTTGCGCGGTAATCTTTGGATTTTGTTTGAAGATTTTCGCGTTTTCCATAGCCAGGGGCGCAGCATAGTCTCCCATATCCAAACGCGGTGGATATTCTATCTTAATATTCAAATCCTGAATATTTATCTCGGGAAATACCTGTTCACAAATAGCGGCCAATTCTTTTTTTATTTGACCTTTCAATGAAATAGCTGTCATACGAATCCTTAAGTTTATCAAAAATTTATCTATGTTTACATCACACCACAATTTCAAAAATTTCTTTGTCATCCAAACTAAATTTTCTTGCCGTGTAATCTTTATTTTTATTGAAACTGAAAATGACCAGGTAGCCTTTCTTTTGGGATTTTATATTCAGATAATCTGACAATTGCTGTAAACCCTTTTTATGCCCCTCGTCTCCATACCATACTTTTAGTTCTATTATATACTCTTTTTTATTATGGGTAATTATCATGTCTGTTCTTTTTTCAAAGCTTAGCTGATTTTCAACATAATAAAAACCTATACCATTAATTATCGGCTTAATAAAAGCTATTAAAAGCAATCTGCCCTGTCTTTCATAAAAACGATCATCTTTATCGCTGTAGTTTTCTTTCATAAACTGCTGAAATTTCAGTAAAATACTTTCAAAGTCCAGGTCGCCATTTTTATCTAAAAAGTTATCCCTAAAATTATATCTGGACAACCGCCTTTCTTTTCTACTGATTCCAGCTGTTAAATGATTTAAAATTAAAATTTCAAAAATTCTGTTATGGATTTTTACTTTATTTTCTTTTGCTCTAGCCAATATTCCATAAGTTGCGCCGAGAGATATTGCCCTATCCGTTTGCGCATAATCAATGGTATTATTTGCGATCAACAACTCTTCCACCAAACTATATAACTCTTCATAGGTTTCAATATTTTTTATTAAATCATCAAATAAAGTATTGTTCTCATTCAGAAAAATTTTCATAGCCTCTTCAAGACCGGATTCTGTAAAATCTTTATTAAGCTTTTCATCCAGAATATAACACAATTTTGAAACCATATATGGATAGCCTCCGGTATATTCAAATATCTTATTTGACATCTTATGGATATCCATTCCGGTATTAACATCCTTTTCATAATCTACAAGCATTGTAGATATATCTTCCGGTAAAAAACTCATATCTATTTCAAAATCTATTGCTACATTCCAGGGACTATTATAAGAGATTTCGCCATCACCGCGCATTTTCATTTTAAGATTTTTTATATCATGCACTCCAACAAGAACTATGCTGTGAAATGTAGAGTCTTCACCCTCGTTTTGCTTAAGATATTTATCTCTCAATACACCAAGAAATGTGGCAAAAACATTATAATTTGTCGACTCATCCACCTCATCAATAAATAGCACAATTTTTTTTGATGTTTCTTTAGTTATTTTTGTAATAGCTCTCGATAGACCATTAAAATCTTTATATGTTGTTAAATTTTTACTTAAACGTTCTCTAAATATATCACCATTGGCAATTAAACCATCCATAAACAAAGATACAATATCTGTACAGAACGCAGATTCCTTTTTAAACATGGCAATTCCCTTGCCCTGAAAGCTTATCTTAATAACGATATACTCGTCTTTCAATCTGTTTTTTAAAAGATTTATTGTAGTTGTTTTTCCATACTGCCTCGGACGATTAATGGCAAGATACGCGCCGCCTTCGATAAGGTGGCTGATTTCATCAATTTTTTTGCTGACATTTACCATGTAATGTCTTTTTGGAATGCAGGTGCCTGTATAGTTAAATTTTTTCATTGCCTTCTATTCTAATTGTTCTTCTTATTTATCCAATTGATGAAGTAAAGACGATGGCACACTGCCGCTTGATTTCATGGCGATTTTTTTATCCTCACGAGTAATCACTGTGGGAGTGTACCGGATAAAATCGCCCTCCTGTATAGTAACAATGCCGCCTTGCATCATCTCGTCCAAAATTTGCAAGATGGTACTTTTCATTTCCTTTTTTTCCGCGATATACAAAACCAGTGATCTATTCTTTCGCCATGGCAAAAATAAATTTCTGCGCTTGATTTCAAATTCTCCGCCATAAGCTGCCAGAGCCGGCACTACAGTGGCTCCAGTGACACCGGCGTCATACAACTTTTTTAGCATTTGCATATACAAGGGTTTTTTATGGTATTGATCCTTTTCGTTGATAAAAACACTAAACAACAATCTTTTGTCTTCACTTTTCATTTTTTATCCTTATTTTGTCTTTTTTTGTCATTATCCTTATCCAAAAATTAATTTAGCGTTGGAAATTTCTTGGTTTGTTGTTTTTCTAAAAAGGAAGCAGTGGTCAAAATACTTTGTTCAGCAAAATGATTACCTATCAATTGAACACCCACCGGCAATCCTTTTTCCGTAAAACCGCCATTGAACGAAATAGCTGGTATACCGGCAAGATTAGCACCAATTGTCAAAATATCAGAAAGGTACATGGTGACCGGATCATCCATTTTTTCACCGATAGAAAAAGGCGGCGTCGGCGATACGGGCGAAAGCAATACATCTACTTCAGAAAAAGTTTTCGCGAATTCCTGCCGGATCAAAGTACGTACTTTTTGCGCTTTAGCATAATAAGCGTCATAATAGCCAGAAGAAAGCACAAAAGTGCCAAGCAATATTCTTCTTTTTACTTCCTCGCCAAATCCCTGGCTGCGGCTTTTGGTATAAACTTCCTGCAAATTGTTGACAGCATCACTTCGTAAACCATAATGGATTCCGTCATATCTGGCAAGATTGCTTGAAGCCTCAGCCGTAGCAATCAAATAATATACTGGAACAGCATAATCTGTGTATTTCAAATGAACATCAACCAAGATCGCTCCTGCTTTAACAAGTGATTGCGCGTTTTTTTCCAATACAATCTTTACTTCATCATTCAAATTTTGATCAAAATACTCAACGGGCAAACCCACGCGCAAGCCTTTGACATCCCCGGCATCTGCCTGAACAATTTTTTTTGTGTCCACCGGATTCATGGACACAGAAGTAGAATCTCCATTGTCTTTGCCGATCAAAAAATTGAATAAAAACGCGGCGTCTGAAACAAAATTGGTCAATGGTCCGATTTGATCCAGAGAAGATCCGTAAGCCACCAGGCCAAAACGTGACACTGCTCCATAAGTCGGCTTGAGCCCCACAATACCGCAAAAACTCGCTGGCAGCCGAATCGAACCTCCGGTATCAGAACCCAGTGCCCATGGTGCCAATTGAGCGGCCACAGCAGCAGCAGACCCGCCGGATGACCCGCCAGGAACTCTGGAAAAATCCCAGGGATTTTTAGTAACGCCAAACGCAGAATTTTCGGTCGAAGAACCCATAGCAAATTCATCCATATTGGTCTTGCCCAATACAATCATTCCCGAATCGAACAATTGGGTCATTACAGACGCTTGATACGGCGGTTCATAGTCAGCCAAAAATTTTGAACCGCAGCTCATTTTCGTTTCCGGCAAAGCGATATTGTCCTTAATGGCTATGGGAATGCCATCAAAATCAGACAATACTTTTTGCCGCGCCCGTCGTTCATCAGAAAGCTTTGCCTGGGCCAAAGCGCGGTCTTTTAGTATCGATAAATACGC
>CAZCVM010000095.1:0-7578 GCA_964501965.1 uncultured Leptospiraceae bacterium
TTGCTTATTTTTTCTATCCAGCCAACAAAGTTTTGCCGGAGATTGCCCAGAAAAGATTGCAAGTCATCCAGGAATATTCCGACTTGGGCAGTGGATTCAAAGTAGCTATGCGTGATTTGGAAATACGCGGCGCGGGCAATATCCTGGGTCCAGAACAGTCGGGAGACATCATTGAAGTTGGATTTGAACTGTACATGAAACTGCTGGATGAAGCTGTCAATGATTTGAGCGGTCTGGCAATAGAAGCCATTCATCCCCCTACCCTGGCACTGAAAACAAATTTGTTTATACCTGATCAAGATATTCCGGATTCCAAACAAAAAATCGAGATATACAAAAAACTGGAAGGAGCGACCAGTATTACAGAGTTGGAAGATATCATTCAGGAATGCCGTGACCGTTTTGGCATACCGAGTCAGCAAATGGAAATACTTTTTATCCATGAAAAAATACGGGTATGGGCGACTTTAATGAGAATGCAATCCATTACCGCTGCAGACGAAATGTACCGCATCCGTCCCGGAGACAAAGTCCAAATTGCGCCCATGGCAGTGCTTCAAGTGCTGGAAAAGTATCCGCAATGCAAATTGAGCGGTTCTAGCAACAATATTTTAGAGATTCACTTACAAAGAAAACAGCCAGACTGGGAAAGATTGCATTTATTGAAAAAAATCGTCCAGGAATTGTACAATTTCTCTGCTTCAAACAAAAAATAGTTGCCAGTGATAAACAAAATTTTTATTCATGCGTCTAAGATACATTAAAATACATTTTAAGGTATAATTTTAAGGTATAATAAAAGATAGCGTATTGAAGAATCATTTTTTGATAAAAAAAATGCATTCAAAACTTAAATAAAATACCAAATATCTTCTATACATAAAAACAAAAGAAATCACAGATGTAAGAAAGGAAATCTCATGAACATTAAAAAATGGGCCATTGTTGGTACAGCCCTTGGGGTATTTATTTTATCAATGGCAAGCTTCCAGGGGTGCAACGCGATAAAAAGCAAAAGCTGCGCAGAATGGGTCGCAAAAATAGACGACTACACAATTTGCAAAGAAGAAATTGACAAAGAATATGATCTTGTTTTGGAAACATACGCCAAAATGCAAATGGTCAGCAAAGAAAAATTGTTAGAATTGGTCAATGATGACAATGCTGTCAAACAAAATCGGATGCTCATTCAATTGCGCAAAGAAAATTTTGTGGAACGTTATATTAATGAATACTTGATATATCAGGAAGCATTGCGCCAAAAAATCCATGAAAAACCAAAAGTTCAAATCATGCTCAAACACCAGGAAAAAAGTGTCATCAGTCAAGCATACCTGGAAGAAACACTGCAAAAAGACATAACGGTTTCTCAGGAAAAAGTCCAGGAATATTATATGAATTACAAAAAAAGAGATCCGCGGGTCGCGAGATTGCCGATCCAGCAGGCATTGCAGCAAATCCGGCACATGTTGACAGAACGAAAAAAACAAATGGAAGTACAAAAAAAAGTACAAGAAATGCGTGAAAAATTCAAAATTGAACGCAACAAAATATTCTCTTCCAACAACGATGACACATCTGAAACAAAAGACCAAAAAGATAATAAAAATGATAAAACAGATGTAAAGGAACCTGACAAAAAATAATCTGTCTTTTATCTTTTATTCATCCGCATCTGGCAACAGGAAATCTACACAGAAAGATTGACAGGTTTGTCAGATGCACAATTTCCCTCAAAAATCAATCTTTTTATTTGCACAAGTACTGGGAATAAAAAACCAGTGTATCTACGTCTCTTTTAAGCAGTGATGACACCTCAATGACCGGAGTATACCATGTTTTCAGTCGATGGACAAGCATATCTTTGTATGGCTCAGTCATATCGCACATCAATATTTGATGCATATACGCATCGCATTCCATACGGGCATTGACAATACTTTTCGTATTAATGCGTGGATCAGTCTCTCTAGCTTGTTCCGCCCAAAAAATTTCCTGAAAATCATCCCCGCTATGCTCAAAATGAACATTTTGAGCATACTGGCGCACATGGCGCAATTCATGACGCAAAGTGGACAAAAAATTGACCCAATGAGCAAGATCAATAAATTGATTCCGAAAATAAAGTTTACTGTCTTCCAAATAATCCTTATTGACTTTTATCAAAAAATTCTTTTTGCCGGAATATGTTGTAAACATTATATAAGATTTTTTGCGCACTATCATAAAACGCACTTTTTGAACAATTGGATCCACGCCAAACCAATACGGATATTCTTTGATCCATTGCAAAGCCAAATCCCAATGCTGATTTGCTACAGCAAACTGTGCCAAGGCGTTGGCATTGTGCCAATGGGCAACAATATCCTTATTTTGCGTGAATCCTAAAAAGGATTTGGATATGTTTGCTGTATCCAACCCATCCAACCCATCCAATAATGATTCGCTGATTTCTTTGGTCATGGCAATATCGCGCTTTTCTTGCCATGACTGGATTTGGTATTTTTTTCTTAGCAAACCCAACTCAGCTTTGGCCTTGCGGTTTTCTAAAAGAAAGAAAACCGCATAGCCAATCACGACCGCGCAGCAAAAAACCGCGACAGCTTGAATCAAGGCTTTTTTCACAAAAAATCCTATACGCTATCCTTTTACGCGCTATCCTTCATCCTTCATGGCAAGCAATTCATAAATGCGCACTGGTTCATTTTTGCCTTTCACCCGGATAAGGTCCAACTCACGGGCAATGACATGATCCTTTACTTTGGCATAAGTAAATTCACTGATAATAATATTGGTGCCATAAAACTTATTGATCCCTTCCAGGCGACTACCTAGATTGATGGTATCGCCCATACAAGTATATTCCATTCGATTGGTGGATCCGATATTGCCTACTGTCGCAATGCCAGTATTGAGTCCAATGCCAATATCAATCGGAGGCCTTCCTTCCGCCACCCATCGTTCCTGCATCACATGCAGGCTTTTGTACATTGCCAATGAACAGCGGCAAGCACGCAAGGCATGGTCTTCCATGGGCAATGGCGCGCCCCAAAAAGCCATGATCGCGTCGCCCATGTATTTATCTAAAGTTCCTTTCTCTTCAATGAGCATATCCGTCATTTCCGTCAAATATTCATTTAGCAAAGCCACCAATTGTTGAGCAGTCAAGGCCTCGGATATTGTGGTAAAGCCCCGGATATCGGAAAAAAACACCGTTATTTCCAAATCTTCCCCACCCAATTGAATTTTGTCAGGGTCACTCAAAAGCTCATTTACGACTGCCTTGGAAACAAACTTTGAAAATGTACTGCGGATGTATTTGGATTTCTTTTCTTCTGTCATCACTCGAAAGACTGTGATACCAGTAAAAGTAAATGTGATTTGCAGTAACGGAGTGGCCATTCCAGAAACAATGCTATAATTGTTGAATGCGATTTGCGCAAAAGCAAAAAATGCGATCAAAGATAGAAAAGAGATAACCGCATTTTTAATAATGCTGACTCTAGGCAACCAAAAACCAAATAGTAACGCAATGATGATCATGATCATAATATTCGTTTTTTGAGACAAAATATACAAAAAATCCTGATTCATTATGGTATTTAACGCATTGGCGTGATGCTCTATACCAAACATCGGGCCATAAGGAGATTTGTGCACATCCACAAGTCCCAACGCTTTGTAAATGGCAACCAAAAGGACCTTGCCTTCAAAAGAATCAAACTGTTTGAAATTTTCAAAGTGCTCCTTTCTTTCTGAGTCAGAAAATCCGGGCTTGGGCACAAAATCATGAAAAGAATAACTGGCAAAACTCTCTTGACCACCGGCAAAATTGATTGCCATAAAGCCCTCTATATCAACCGGAATCCGTATTTGCCTCTGGGCATTGGGCTTGACCATTATGTCCTTTTTAATGAGTTCTCCCTGTAACACAGACCCTAAATCACTGGTTATCTTCAGGATTGACGTTTGATTTTGATCCTTTGTCGGATGAAATGCTAAAATAATATCCTTACCCAAAGTGATCTTTTTTTCTTTGTCCACCAAAAATTTATCTACTTTTAACAACTGAATCTTTTTTGCTTTAGGATCAGACAATGAAACCAGTTGAATTGTCAGATCACGCACACTCAGCTCTTGGCCATGCTCCACGGAAAAACTGATCTCAGGCGCATACCCAGGATAGCCAATGGCTTTGCCCCATTTATCCGTATCCGCTTTGCCGGAAAATCTATACGCAAATAGTCGATCCAGGCGTATTTTCATTTCCTCTTGCAATACCATTTTTTTGTCTGATCTGGAACTGTTCGCGTTTATCAATTTTTTGGGAATGTTTTTTAAGTAAATGCCATCGCCCAGGCGAATATCCACATTTTCCTTGGACACATTAAAATACTTCATCGCTAAAACCAAATCTATGCCAGGATAATACCGATTTTTGTATTTGACAACCAATGGCATTCGTCTATTGACATTTTCCCGTTCTTCATAACGGATATTCGCATATCCAATACCAGCCGCATTTTGAGCTATTTTGTACAAAGGCGGGACAACATCCTGTACCCATGGCAATTGAATATCAGAATTGGGGACTTTCCAGGATATTTCATGCAATTTTTTTAATCGCAAAGCAAAATCCGGCAAAGTTGTTTTTGTTTTCTCAGAAAAAAACGGATAATCAAGAAAAACATTGTTCGTATTTGCAATAGACCGGCTCAAACGCTCTTCATTTAGAGTATTGAAAGACAATACTTTTTCTATATCATTGCCGGACAAATTTTGTTTCAACACTTTTTCTGCGTCTCGCGAAAAAAGTGTTTTGTGATCAATGAAAAAAATATCAAAAAGTATCGCACTGGGAACATTAGCGGACATATTCAAAGATTGTATCAAATCACCATGCAAAGACCATGGCCAGGGCCAAGATCCCAATTGGGAAATACTGGCCTCATCCACGCCAATAATGGCGATATCTGGATGCACTCGAGTATTGAGCTCTTTTACTTCGATTTTGTCACGCATGATTTGCTCAGATCTTTGTTCTGGAGCACGCATATAAAACCGGAAGTCTATACTGCCGGATTCCATATTGGCAAGTAAATTGGTATATTTGTACAAAACAACAAAGACTAGACCAATCAGAATGGCCAAAGCCAAAGCAATGCTTCTAGTTTTGTCAAAAGATAGAAATTTAATGATTTTGTCTCTCATTTTTTTGGCCTGTTTTTCCCTTAAAATTATGATAAAACAAAGATCGTATCCATACTAAAATGTCAAGTACATAAGACAAATTTTTGGGGCATAGCGCATTAAACGCTTGAAAAATTTTTCATTGCGCTTTTTTCCTATATATTTAGTATATACCTCAAAAAGACGAAATATATATAAAATAATAAAAATCCAAAGCAGCAAAACAAATGAATGATCATAAACCAAATAAACCAAACAAAAAATCCTTTGAGGGCGGAGATGATTTGTCCCAAAGCGGCAACAATCAAGATACCATTGTTCTTAACGAGAATATGACGCAAATTCCCATGCGAACACTTGCAACGCAACCAGCCAAAGCCCATTCTGAGTTTGACGAAGATATGACAGTGCCATTGGATGAAGATCTGCTATTTGTTGCGGACGATGATCGAGAATACCAAATCAGCAATCAAGAAAACGAAACAAAGGTTTTGCCCAATGACAGTATCGCGGAAGCTCCGGCAAACAAAAAGGAATTTTGGCGCGCGATATCTGATCTCAATGACATTCACAACCGGATCAACGCAAAACTGGAATATTTCGATAAATGGGACAAAAACCAAAGCAAATCAATAGATACACCTGATTCATTGCATGATAAGAGTGACAAATACGATAAAAACGACATACCCGATGCAATAAAAATACAACAATCCAATGAAAAGCTGACAAAACAATATGATCCTAAGGATAATATCCCCAATACCAAACTCATTCAAAATGAAAAACAACCTGACCAAACATCATTCCAAGATACACCGGAAGAAATCCAGCTACAAGAACTCGATCAGATAGAACAAAATTTGCTTGTATACAATGAAACAAATGATAAATCCATAAAAACAGACAAACCTATCGAAAAACCTATAGATAGCACTATCGAAGAACCTATAGAAAAACCTGTAGAAAAACCTATAGAACAAAACGAAAAACCCAGCGATATACCTATTGATGAAGCCATTAACGAAGCCAATAATGTATCCATTGACAAATCAATGGATAGACCCATTGATGAAGCTGATGATAAAACTATTGAAATAAACAATCAAATAGAGCTGCCAGCCCCCAAAAAAAGTCCATCAAAGCCGGCAAAAAAAATAAAAAAATCCAACCAAGATCATCGAAAAAAAGCCAAGCCCAAGATTGGATCACAGGATAAACAGTATATTGACCATACCCAATCTATAGCGGCAAAAAAAGTTAAGTTTTCGATTCGTTTCAAACTCATAGGTATTATTTCCTTACTGCTTGTCGTGTCTTTGTCCCTGATCATTTTTCTGGCAACTTACTTTTTTTTGCGGGATAGCGAAATTCGTATCAAAGAAAACACACTCAAACTGGCCAATGTAATCAGCCTGAAAACCAACTCGGATATTGCAGCTCTCGCAAAAAACGCCCGAATGCTTGCCATTATCACAGCCCAGGAGGCCAATGCCAAAGAAACATTGGACAATTTTATCCGCAATGAAGAAGATATTTTATTTCTGGGCATCGCGCATCTAAAAAACGGTCAATTGCAGTACAAAACTCAAGTGTTCAATAGAGCATTGCTGGATGCAAATCAATTAATGGATACAGACATTGGCAGGATCAACATGGCCAAGCAAAAATTGTTTCGTCAGTCATTTCAGGGCATACCCAAAGTATTGAACCTTTCTCCACAGTACAAATTTCCAGTGATGGCTTTTTCCATGCCGCTCAATGAAGAAAACCTCAACCGAAGCTCTATTATGATCATTCACCTTAAAATGGATAGATTGCTCAAAGCTTTTGAAAAAAGCGACATTACCGAGAGCTTTATGGTCAATGGTCAAGGAGATATAATCGCGCATTTTGACGAAAAACAAATCATTGCAGCGGGCAATCTTATGAATCAGCCCATTGTCCAAATGATGCTAAAAAGCAAAGAGTCCAATGGCTATCGTGAGTTCGCGGACAAGGATGGCATAGAATATTTGGCATCATTTGAAAAACTAAATTTTGCTAGCCTGGGCATTATCACCATGGTGGAACGAGACAAAGCATTGGAGGAAGTCTACAATATCCAGCGCCGCAATATCATTATCCTGATTATATTGTTGAATATTGCCATTGTGTTGACCTATTTTTTTTCCAAAACAATGAGCACTCCAATCCAGTCTCTGGTCAGTGCTTCCCAACAAATAGAGCAAGGCCAGTTTATTTTGGATTTGCGAGCGACGACCCGCGATGAGATTGGCGTTTTAACAGAATCTTTTGTCAACATGGGCAAGGGCCTGGCAGAAAGAGAACAACTCAAAGATGCGTTCGGCAAATTTGTCAATAAAGAAATCGCCGAGCGGGCGGCAC
>CAZCVM010000096.1:0-7565 GCA_964501965.1 uncultured Leptospiraceae bacterium
ATTGTGACCAAAAAACCTGTTCTCATATATAAACGAAAGGGAAATAAAAAAGCAAAAAATTGGCAGGATCGAGAAAGCTACAATGTGTATGTTTATGGCACCCGGTTTATCCGCTTTGAAAAAGAAAAAATCGTGCAAATACAAGGTCCAGTCACATTCAAAAAAGACAATGAACATTTTTTCGGCAAAGCAAAAAGCGCTATTTATAATGAACAAACAGAAGTATTGGAATTGATCCAGGATTGTGACGTGACTCGCGGCGATGACCGTTATACGTCACAGCGGATGGAATATTTTACTGGCAAGCGTCTCTTTGTTTTGGAAAATGATGTACATTTGGTATTGTTCCAGTATGACAAAGACCCGCTGGAGACCGGCTACAAATATCCCTGGCAAAAGCCTGATCCGGCCAAAGAAAATAAAAAGTCCCAGCAAGAAAACGATACAAATCCATATCGTTTGCGTCGTTATGCGGTAATGGAAAAATTTGAGCCTGCCAAAGCTTTTCATCGATACGCGCTTAGGGATTTTATGATGGGCCGGGTGGATGTGCATGCGGACAAAATCATCTATGACAGGCAAAAAAATTCACGGGGCGAGGTGACAGTGATCGGAAACGGTTTTTGGCGCGGCATAGACGGCATTGTGCAGGGAGATTATATACATTGGGCAGATATTTTTGGCGGATATTTGCAGGCCAAAGGCGATATTTTTCTAACGAGTTACCGCAATGCCGGGTATTCATTTGGCGAGACACTGAAAATGTGGCAAAAGACTGGATGGTCCAAAATAATCAAAGATGCGCATTTGATATATTTGCATCAGTCGCGCAATGCAGAAGAATTGGGCGATTTGAAAAAAAACAATAAAATTTTGTATCCATACCATATTACCGGCGACATTATTGAAAGATTTCAGCAAGAAGATAAAACTGTGATCAAAGGAGATGTGCGATTGCGCAGTGAAGACCGCAATATGCACGGCCATTATGGCACCCTGGATGAAAAAAATCAAATTTTTCGCATGTTGGCCGGGCCGACCATGGGCCAGCAGCGTTCATCATTGGCGACTACGTTTTTGGAGTTCAATCTGGCAAGTAAAATAGGCCAAATTTATGGTACTTTGGAGGGTGTTTTTTATCAGCCGGATCCGAATTTACAAATACCGGAAGATAAATATTATCAAAGAAAAAAACGGTTGCAACGGATCATAGAACAGGATAATGATTGCAGAAAGCGGATTTTTTGGCACAAATAACACAGAAAGCTTTATCATGGAAACATCGAAAGAAATCACAAAACAAACAACAAAAGACGAAAAACAGCGGGAACAGCTCCATCAGTACGGCAAGGGTTCGGTTTTGCGGACAGAAGGATTGGTCAAGATTTACAAAAAGAAAACAGTTGTCAATCAAGTGGCTGTTAGTGTTTCTCAGGGAGAAATTGTGGGATTGCTCGGTCCCAATGGTGCTGGAAAAACCACAACTTTTTATATGATCGTGGGTTTGGTCAAACCGGATCAAGGCAAAGTTTTTTTGGATGATAAAGCAATCTCACAGCTACCGATGTACAAGCGGGCCAGACTCGGTGTTGGGTATCTGGCGCAGGAAGCTTCCATATTCCGCAAATTGACAGTACGCCAAAACCTGGAAGCCATCCTGGAGATGATGCGCTTTCCCAGGCAGGAGATTGATAAAAGAGTGGAAGAATTGTTGGCGGATTTGGCTATAGAGCATGTGGCTGGACAGAAAGGATATACATTGTCCGGAGGCGAAAGACGCAGAGCAGAAATCGCGCGTGCGTTGGTGATAAGACCCAAGTTTTTGCTTTTGGATGAGCCATTTGCCGGAGTGGATCCAATCGCGGTAGCTGATATACAAAAAGTCATTGAAAAACTTCGGGAAAAAAATTTGGGTATATTAATCACGGACCACAATGTGCGCGAAACATTGAAAATTACGGATAGATCTTATATCATGTTTTCCGGTCAAGTGTTGCGGGCTGGCACTGCCGAGGAATTAATCAATGATCCAGAGGCACGCCGCATTTATTTGGGAGAAGATTTTCGCATGTGAAAATAGCTAAAAGTGAAAATCAAAAAATATATTTCTCGAAAATAATATCTAACAAAAACGAAATTAATGGAATACAATGAAACATAGTCTAAACCTTGGTCCAAAATTGGAACAAAAAATGACTCAAAAACTGGCATTGACTCCCAGTTTGAGGCAGGCACTAAATATTTTGCAATTGGCCAATCTGGAATTGGTGCAGCGGATAGAAACCGAAGTGCTGGAAAATCCATTGGTAGATTATTTGGAATACGAAAATCCGGGTGAGAATTTTGATAAGGATTTGGGAAATAGGGAAAAACAGGTCAGGGAAAATGATTTTCCGGATAATGCGGACCATGAAGGTTTGTTTGTGTACAAACAAACCGATGTTCGAGGCGCAAAAGAAGGGGCTGTAGGGACAGACCTGGCATTTGAAAATACCTATAGCAATAGTTCTAAAGAGCAAGGCAATACACCGGAACAATTCATTTCAGAGGGACAAAACCAAAAAAGCGATCAATGGCAGCAATTTATTGAGGGTGGTTTGGCTCAGCAAAAAGGTTTGAAAGAACATTTGGAAGAGCAAGTTCCGTTGAATATGCAAAATGCTTTACAAGAAGAAATCGCTTATTTGATAATATCCATGTTGGATGACCGTGGATTTTTGAGCCAGACTCCCCGTCAAATCGCGGCACAAAGCGGCAAGGAATTGGCTGAAGTTGAACGGGTCTTGCAGATGATCCAATTGTTTGATCCGGTGGGTTTGGCTGTGTCAGATATTCAAGAATCATTGTATATCCAGGCCAAAGATAAATTTCCCAATATGACTATACTACACTTGCTGATATCTGATTATTTGTATCAATTGGATCGCTTGGATCAGGAAGCACTGGCTCGAGAATTGGATGCCAGCACAGAACAAGTGTCTTTGGCTATGGAGGCCTTGGGTAAACTTCACCCATATCCGGCTTATCGGTTTAGCTCACAGCAAGTACAATACATTGTGCCGGACTTGGCTGTGAACATTATCGATGGCACTCCCATGATCAGTGTCAAAGACAATTGGCTGCCCAAGATTCAATTGAAACAAGAATACCAGGATTTATTGAAAAAAAAAGACAAAAAGCACAAATTGGCAGAAAAAGATTTTGAATATTTGCTGGAAAAAAAAGAAAGTGCGCAAAATCTTATCTGGAGTATTGAGCAACGCCGAAAAACATTGCACCAGGTAATGGAAGTGATTGTTCAGATGCAAATAGATTTCTTTTTGCAAGGGCCCAAACATCTCAAGCCGCTGACCATGCAGGAAGTCGGGGATAAAATTGGCAAGCATATTTCCAGCATTAGTCGGGCAGTATCCGGGAAATATGTTGCCACAGATTGGGGCGTCTATGAAATGAAAGCTTTTTTCCCCAGGGCTTTGGCTATGGATCAGGGCGAGGATGCTGTTCGGGATGATATTTTGCGTCGCATTCGGGATTTGATCGAACAAGAGGAGAAACCATTGACAGATAGCACTCTGGCGGAGATACTCACCCAAAGCGGAGTGAAAATTGCACGCCGGACAGTAGCAAAATACCGCGAATCCATGGGAATTGCCACTGCATCAAAAAGAAAAAAGAAAAAATCGTTTCAAACCAAATAGAAAAAGATCAAAAGGAAAAATATGCCATAAAATATGGCATAGAAAACAGGTGATTTTATATTTTAATTGAATTATTCATGGCTTGAAAAAATCTGGAATAAACAGGAATATTAAACTTACAAAAATAATTTTGGGGGATTTTATGGATATAACCATTACCGGAAAGAATATTGATGTCACGAACAGTCTTAGAGAATATGTTAAAAAAAAGATAGGTAAACTGGAAAAGTATTTCAATCAGTTGTTGGACGCCCATGTTGTATTGACTGTTGAAAAACTCAATCATATAACGGAAGTAACCATTAATGGGGATAGTGTAACATTTCACGCGGAAGTTCGCACAGAGGATATGTATGCTTCTGTCGACAATTTATTTGAAAAACTCGAAAAACAAATTCGCCGGTACAAAGAACGAGTCACAGACCGCCGTCATAAAGATCGAATTGAGGCCAAAGAAAAGAGAAGTATCGAACCAGTCGAAGAAGAGGGTACAGTGATTCAAGTATTTGAAGCGGACAATAAGCCTATGCTTCATTCGGAAGCGGTACTCCAATTGGAAATGAACCGGTTTCGATTTATACTATTCAAAAAAGGGTTGGAATCGGTAGAAACCCCTGAAAAATTCAAGAAGCACAATTATGCTGTTGCGTATCAGCGCAAAGATGGTTTTTTCGGTATTGTGGAGCAAGAAGGCGATAATGCCCAATTGCATGTTTATGACAAAGCCAGCGATAATGGAGATGTGGAAAAAAAAGAATCGCGTGATTTTACTTTGAACACATTGTCCCATGAAGACGCTGCTCAAACGATTTTTCATCTGAACGCAGACTATTATATCTTCCGCAATGTGGATGACAATCAACTCAATATTATTTACCGGACAGCAAACGGGGACATTGCTGTAAAAATTCCTCCCGGCTAAAATAGAAAAAAAGCCAAACAAGCGAATAAAGGCTTCATAAAGGGAAAGATAAAAAATGGGTGTTACAATTCGAGAAATATGGGAGGCCCTTGAAAAAGAGGAAATGCAAGTCAGCATTGTGGCCGGAACTTCCGGGTTGGATCGGGAGCTCATTGTTCAGGAGATCAACCGGCCAGGATTGGCATTGGCCGGTTTCTATGAAAAATTTGCCAGCAGGCGCATACAAATTTTCGGTCAAGGCGAAAGCTCTTTTTTAGCCAGCATGACCGAAGAGCAGCTTTTGCAGTCTGCCAAGCGTTTTTTTTCATTTGATCTCAATAGTTTATTTTTTACCCATGGACAAAAACCGCCGGATATATTTTTTCATTATGCGGATCAGAAGCGGATACCGATTTTTACCGCAAAAGAACCCACAAATGAAGCTCTGAAAATATTGGTATCTGTATTGGAAGAAAAGTTTGCTCCCACTGCTACCATGCACGGCGTTTTGATAGAAGTATTTGGAGTGGGAGTTGTATTGCAAGGGGACAGCGGTATCGGCAAAAGTGAAACCGCTTTGGAATTGGTGGAACGGGGCCATAGATTGGTCGCGGATGATTTGATTGTCATCAAATCATATCAGCAGCACAAGCTAGTCGGTTTTGGTTCCACAGATTTGCGGCATTATATGGAAATACGCGGTCTGGGATTGATCAATATCAAAGAGCTTTTTGGAGCCGGAGCTGTTCGGGACAGCAAGAGTATTGATATGTTGGTTACACTGGAAGAATGGGATGTCAAGGCAGATTATGACCGGTTGGGCATTGAAGAACCGACAAAAAATATTTTGAACGCACTGGTGCATGAAGTACTTGTGCCGGTTAAGCCAGGGCGCAATATTCCGATAATTATTGAAACAGCGGCCATGGATCATAGACTACGCAAAATGGGCTACAATTCTGCTCAGGTCGCAAGTGAGCTAGTATTATCTTCAATAATGAAACAAAAGGTCCAAAATTAAAAATGTACGAAAAAGCAATCAAAATACGCAGTGAACATGGCATACACGCTAGACCTGCTTCAGAATTGGTCAAAATGACCAATAAATTTGACTCAAAAGTTGTGTTGGTCAAAGACGAAGTGGAAGTAAACGGCAAAAGCATTATGGGTATCCTTATGCTGGCAATAGCTCCCGGAGATGAGATCATAATCCGGGCGCAAGGAGAGGATGAAAAAATGCTGGTGGATTCTATTATCGATCTTATTGAAAATGATTTTTATTTATAGGCTGGCGGTGACCAGTGGCCATGACCCAAACAATGAAAAAAGAATTGGCTGCGATTTTTAGTCAATTGGCTCAAATAAATAATGACCAGCAAATACCCGTTTTGTATCAGGGGTGTTCGAGATCACTGTTTGATGCCTCGCAAAAAATAAATACACAATGGCAGGTATTTAGCAAACAAAAGTCCCGGTCAATGTCGCACCCTGACTCAAAAAAATATTCTCCAAAAAATTCTCAAAAAGATTCAAAATCCGATGACAATCAGTCTGGACCGGCAACCAACCAAAAACAGTCATTACAAAATGATACCAACAATGACGCGCGTCAATTGATACACACCAGGCTGCTCAAACGATGGCAAGGCAGCCCATACTATGAAAAACTCAATCAAGCAATCAGCCGTTGTGATGCTTGCGCCAAAGATAAACTTGGCTTTGTGCCGACCTATGGTATCGGTTTTGTGGAAACACAAGATTCGATGACAGATATGCAAATATTTCGTCCGGAGTTGTTGGTCATTTCTGATCCGCCGATGAATTTTTTTATCCAGGAAGATTATCCGCATACACCCAAATCCGTTTTTGTGGCTGGTCAGCAAAATGACTGGCGGCTTGATTTAGGAAAAGAAAAAAATTGGGCTGCTGCCAATCAGTGGCTTCAGGAGTATAAAGATTATTTTCCGGAAGCTGTGTCACTTTTTTTCAATACCCTGAACAATAGCGGATTCAATCCTGGTAAAATGATTTTTACCTCTGTGGGACGATGTTTTTTGACAAAGCAGGGCTTCAAAAAATATTTTGGGGAAAACAATAAAGGGCCGCGATGCGCTGATTGGTTAAAAGAAGAACTGGAATATTTGTTGGCCAGGTCAAGGCCGCGGGCCATTTTATCTTTGAGTTCGCATTTTCCGCGTATTTTTTTGGATCAGCATGAAAGCCTGGAAGACTTGCACAAAAAAACAGATTTGTCCTGGCAAAATATACCAGTGCGCACTCTTTATCATCCTTATCAATGGGTCAGAAATGCCTCAATCCGGAAGACATCACAAAGATACCTGGAACAATTGTACAAAACATTATTAAAATAACAATCGATTTGAAAAATCTCCGGATCTGAATCATTCATGAACAAAAAAAATCAAATGTCCCAAAGCCGTGAACCTGTATATGTCGAATGCCTGTTGCCATTGCCTGTGCCCGGGCTTTTTACTTATGTGATTGACGCGGTTACAAAGAAAATACCAGACACGCAGGATTTTGCGATGCGTCGCGTTATGGTCACCTTGCGCAATCGGCGGCAATGGGCTTTGATTGTGCGCCATGTGCCCAGACCCGCTTTTGCCTGTAAAGGCGTACAGTATTTTATTGATAATGATCAAATAATAAATGAAAAATATTTTTTATTTCTGGAACGGATAGCCTCTTTTTACCATTGTTTTTTAGGAGAAGCTATGGCTATGGCATTGCCGCCAGCGCGTCAGATCAGCAAAGCTTTTCAAAAAAAAATGCAAAAACAACTGGAAGAAAAATCTTTGTCCACCACCATGCAAAATCTCAATGCGGATCAAAGCAGGGCCCAGGAGGATATCCTGTCTCAGTTTGCTTTAGCCCGTGAAAAAAAGAAGGTACATATTCATTTACTGCATGGAATCACCGGCAGCGGCAAAACAGAAGTATATCTT
>CAZCVM010000097.1:0-1953 GCA_964501965.1 uncultured Leptospiraceae bacterium
CCAGAGTACTTATCAAAATTGCCCGAGTAGGGACGGGGTTTGCTGGACGGATACGTAGTTGGGGCCCGCAGGCAGGCGCTAACAAGCCTAGCTCCAAAATGCCTGAAAGTGCAATGAAACAGCCTAAATCACCCGCATCGCAGCAATTCCGCTAGGCAGCGGGAAGGGAAAAGCTAAACCTCACCGTTGAGAACTGACGGAAAGCGCTCCGCATTCATTAAGCCTGAGCTCCAATATATTCTAAGGTGCCAAATCCATGACTCACGCCTTTGCCTAAACCCAGACCAGAAGGTAGAAAAAGCGGGGTTCTGAATTCTAGTGTAAAAGCGGGAAATACGATGTTGTGCAAGGTCATTGGTCGTTGACCAATGAAGTTGGTCAACTGAACATCGAAATACCCTTCCAAGCGCCAATTAATACCATTAGCAAAACCCAAGATGTGATTAGGTATCAACTTATTTAAAAACTGAACCTTATCGGTGAGTAATATCAGTTCCTGCCAATTGGCAAAGTTCTTGGAGTTGAACGGCAGGTAATTGTGCAGTTTATAATAATGCCACTTAGAGTCTAAGTGCAACTCGTGTGTGCGCATGTGCATCTGCTGCAGACTAAGCAAGGTCGGGGCATCTTCCCACCGCAATTCCCAATCCATTGCAAGCAATGCTTCTTGTATAGCTGGCACGGCTTCCTGGAAAGCTATAAAAGCCGCTCGTCGCCTCCATGCCCGGTATTGCAATAATGGATATCTGTAAATAACACTGCCATCCGCTGCATTGTGATTGTGAAAATAATCAACATCCCAGCCTACCAGTTCACACCAGGCCCCGCGCCAGCGTGCTATTTCTTTGAAGCGGAGCGGGAGGGAAAATTCTGCTTGCAGGTATTGGAGCGTCATGTGGATTGGTTGTCTGCGTTGAAGTATTTTAGATAGTCCAACATCTCCTTTAGACGAGCGTAAACGGAGAAATCAGAATTAGCATAGTAAAAGGAATTTTTGGCTTCTCCTTCTATTGAAGGGGCGACCCCCTGACCAAACCAAAGCACCGGAGCAGGCCCAAATTTTACATATTGTTTATAAAGCGTAAAATCCGGCGCAAAACTTTCTTTATCATATAGGATTATGTCTGCGGCTTCTTGACTTACCTCTATTGTTTGCACCACTACCATGGAATTAGGAAAATACCGGTTAGGAAATAGTTTTTCCTTAACGTGAGTGGCGCGCTCCAGGCTGCATACGAGCAGGATGCGTTCATAGTGTTTATCGAGAACGTCGGCACCGGCTAAAAGGTCAGATTCTGAAAACAGGTCAATTAGCTCTAGTAAAGCCTTGAGGATATTGTTTTCTTCTGTATTGAGGTACGCATCAGTCTTTGTTCCCTGTATCTTGTCTTCCTGTAGTCTACTGTATCGGGCTTGAAGCATATAGATGTTATTGTCATGACTATGCACAGGCCTTAGGTACTTGTCCAATTCCTGAAAGGCTCGCCCGAGATTGCGGGTAGCGGCTTGTTTGAGATGATGGTGGATTGAATTGGTCATCGTGGACGTTTTTAGTCGTTCAGTTGTAGTGCTGCGCGTTGTCTAATGTGATCTTGTAGTTCTTTTAGGCGGGCGTAAAGTGGGATATGAGAATTGGCAGATACAGTATTCTTAATGTACTTTTCGTCTCTAATTTCTTTAGAGTAAGCATTTGCAAAAAACAGTACATATTTTTTGTTGCTTTCTGAGATACTCAACTCAAGTATTTTAGCAAGTAATTTGCCCCATTTAGTGATTGGGTTGCCTTTATCAAAGTCCTTCTCCTTTGCATAGAAAACTAAGATTTTAGCTTCCTTAGGAACCCTGCAAACCGAATCAACTACCGTGGAATTAGGGAATAGCTTTTTTGGGAAATCATTTTCTTTGATGTCCTTATGCGCTGGATCGGGAGCTATGATGCAGATATGATCATAC
>CAZCVM010000097.1:1963-5635 GCA_964501965.1 uncultured Leptospiraceae bacterium
TCTGACTTCGCATCTTCGCTCTTTTTTTTATCAAACTCATCTAACAACTGATAGATTTTGTCCGTATGATCCGAACTCGACTTGAGGTACCTGCCAAGGGTTTGCAAGCTTTTCATTACATTTTCTTCAAGCTCTGCCTTTACACGCTCCTTACATTCTGTCAAAACTTGATGTTGTTCCATGCTTTTGTCTTCTTGAAAAGTCCAGGTATTGTTTGCTTCATTTTTAACGAGAAGAAATTGAGTAGTATCGTATAGTTTTAAGAACTCCTCTTCAATATAACTTAGCTCACCTTTACCTTTCAAAGATTCCGAGTATGGCCCACTGCAAGCAGTGAAGCGTATATCTTCACTATTATCTGATATATTGAAAAGGGAGTCTTCTTCGAACTTGCATTCTTCAAACACGATATTTTTCAGAGTTATACCCTTGAAGCTACTCGTCTTATTGAAGTTGAAATGGCACCGCTTAAAAGTGGCTCCATTTATGATAAAGCTTTCAACCGAGTCATTGGCTAGCTCAATATAGGATTGACTAATTTCTAATTCGCCAATACATGATTGACCTTTTGTGTTTTTCAGATCAACCACATAGTAAGTGTCCTCTCCTACAGAAGAGCATTCCAATGAAGTAATTGAAGCACCAGATAATTGAATAATAAGTCCATTTTCTGTATCTTTTGAAAAGCTGGTGATAAATTTTGAAATTTTTGTGCCCCGTAATTCAACCTTTAATTCAGAATCTACCAATTCTATTTTCTGAACATCATATAAATAAGAAAGTGGTGCTCCACCACCTCGCCCTTTCCTGATAGGCTGCTTTAGCTCTTCCCCAAACTTGATCTTCCCAGCATCTGCATAATGAATGCTTATTTCGCCACCTTCAAGCCAATTCTCACGGCTAAACTCCACCTCGCTGAACCGCGGACTTCTCAGATTGACTTTTTTGAGCTTCCGTAGTTGATCTAAGACCTCTTTTTCTTCTAAGTCTGCAAAATAAAAGGGGATATTACCTTCTTTCAGTGCGTTTTTCATGGAGGCCAGCCAAATTATGGAGTCATCAATATCTGTCCCCTGTTTAATGTCAGTCGAGCTTAATTTCTCACAAATAATTTTATACAGATCCATTAAAAACCGAGCGATACGAATATAATTGTAAAGACTTTTACGTGAACCATCGTTCAGTTCAAACTTACCTTCTCTAGCCTTGGCAAAAAAAGCAAAAAAACGCTTTACAAAAAGTGATATCTTTTTCTCGCTACTTTTGCTTTCGTCCATACTTGAAACCTCTTTGTAGGCTTTTTTTATATACTCGAGTAGCTCTCTCCTTGTGTCTTCCTTTTCAGTAAGCCTATCAACTATCTGGATAGCTTCATTAAAATCACTTTCAACCCATACTTTCCCATCAAACAAAAACAATTCAAAAAGGTACTTAATCGCGAGTGCCTCCTTAAAGGAGTCATGTATAAAGTCTAGATCAGCCGTAAAACAAGCAAGTTTCTTTAATCCCTTTTGTGTTTGCGGATCTATATCATCAGAGGAATAACTATCTCTTCGACTTTTGACCTCCCTAACTGCCTTTTGGATTGCAACGTTACGAATATCATCCCATGTTGCTCCATCAACATAACCTTCTCTTTCCTTGGCTTTGTCAAACATAACATCTATGGTGCCATTTATAAATGAGATTTTACCCGGTTCACCATATATTTCCCCGCCTTGAGCGCGTATTTGAATAAGGTCGATATACATGGGTGATCTGGCCAAGTTATCAATAATGTACTTCTCCAATCTCCCGCCTATGCCCTTGTGGTCTTTCACCCATTTCAACTCTTGACAAACTTCCCCACTCATCATTCGTTCTAAATTGCTGATGTACTCCCCTAATGATTCGGGTGAATAATGAGTTATTTCTAGTATCTGCACATCACTGCTAGCTTTGAACCCCTGCTTGTCTACTCCATTCCCTCTGCAAGTAGCAATTATTTGTAAGTTCTCATGCCGTTTAACGATATCTATTAATCCTTTCCAAACTTCATCTTTATTATTGGCATGAAATACATCAAAAACACCATCGATAAGCAAGTATACTTTGCGAGATTCAAGCCTTTCAGTGATATTTAGTCTATAAACTTCTTGAATAAGCTCCTTCCAATCTTTAGGCTTCCCCGAAAAGTCTTCAGCATTACCTGGTGTAATAATAAATATATTACTGACATCACATATTTCGTGAAGCCTTTCAAATAGCTGCTCTAACAAAACAGACTTCCCCATACCACGGTTTGCTTCTAAAATACTAAGCCGCCAGTTATGATTGCCTCCAAAAAACAACTGTATGAAATCATCTGATTTTGACGCTACGTGTTTTTTCCTTTTGTGTGAATATATTTCGCTCTCTACTTCGATTTCGGAAAGTGGAATTGTTTCTCCATTCTGGTTCTCAAGGATTGACCTTCTGTCCTTGTGCAGTTCTATTTGTTCTTTACTTTTTTCATAATACGACTTCTCTTCTCTTATATATTCGTCTACTGCATTTTCACGGAGCTCGTTTAACGTTTCAGGAAAAGTGATTATCTCTTTACTGTAAACCGCAGAAAATTTTCTTGCAAAATCAAGCCATTCATGCTCAAATGGGATATTTTTACGAGCGCAAATGTTTTTTAACATAATGTATGCCTGAACACAGAATTTAGAAGAACCTGGATACCTTAAATCTGATTTTGTCACGGTTATCACTTCTTCTGATTGGCGCATTTCAGTGTTCCACTCAATCTGCAGTTCTATCTTTAGGTTCTTCCTGTCATTAGGATCAATTTGATCATTCAACAGTGATTGAATGGTAGTTTCAAACGTCCTAAATAGTACACCCTTTATCTCGGCAGAAATATCTTCCCTGAAGTTAACCAATTTGGGTACTTGAGCAGCAGTACTTACGCCTGTTGGATCTAGTAACGAGCGTACAGCTATAATAACCCATTCTTTAAAAGACGCTAGCTTAATGTTGTACAGCTTATCGGATAGCTCTATTTCATATCCATCTTGAAATGTAGTAGCCATGGGGTTCTATTTTAGTTCACCTTAACCTTTACCCACCCAAACACCTCCCCCCCCGGCCCAAGCGTCCGCGTAACCGGAAAAAGATCATGATCTTCCCGCACCCCAAAGAGCGCTTCCCGCAGTATGCGGAAATGATATTCCCGTTCCCGTTCTTTTTCATCCCCGTAGATCAATGCCAGTAGCAGGCTATTGTCATAAATCGTTTTGCCCCCGCCCAGCCGCAGGAGAATAGTATCGTCTTCTTTCAACATGGGCTTTAATTCTTCTTCATAAAAGCGAATGAGGCGTTCAGCTCTTTCCTTGAACACTCCACCTTCGTGTACCGCCATGCCCAACTGGTAAGTCTCGTTGTCTATGGCATCTTCTGCCAGGCAATTGATATCGTTGATGAACTGAACTTTGTCACTCAAATACCTCAAGTCTGGGTTGGTAAAGGGTAAGAGCAGGTTGAGTTCCCCACTTAAGGCCGTGCCCGGCAGAATCGCCTGACGTGGTTGTGGGATACTGCTTTTATTCTGGCTCTTGTAGCGGTTGCGCTGGGGAATTAGCCGATAGCGCTGTGCCAAGTATACACCTACTCGTTCCTGCGTTACGGGCGTACAATCGCGTACACGGA
>CAZCVM010000097.1:5645-7554 GCA_964501965.1 uncultured Leptospiraceae bacterium
ATGCGGCGTGCATCTGATCTGGTAATGCGCCCAAAGAGTTCCTCCTCAGGCAAGATGTTGCGCAAGATGCGGTTTTCCTCCCGCTGTATGGCTCGCCGCGCGTGGTAATCATTACGCCGCAATTGACGCTTTCGGCTGTTGGTAGCTTGCAGGCGCTCTATTTCTCGAAAGCTCTTCTTGAGTACTCTGCTTCCCTTCTTGCACAGCCAATGGTACAAAATAGCCGTACGCAAGGCCCCTTTAAGGCTACTTCCAGGAACATAGGCCTGGCCTTTGCTGCTAATGGTAGGGGCAATGGGCAAACGCATATCCGGTTCAAGACCATGATTCTCGTGAGTATAGGCGCTGAAATCGCCACCGTCTAAATACTTACGGATGAAAGTGCCGATACTCTCCTTAGCGCGGTTGTTGTCAAACTCGCTGACGATGTCAAGGTATTCATCCAATAGCCCCTTTTTCTGTACCGCAGCCATTAACTTCTGCTCATCTATGTAGTATATCTTATTGCCGTCCACATAGTAGTCGGTATAGGGCGAGCGTTCCAACAAATCCTGGGTGCCTATGTACAAAGGGGAAAGCACCTGTAGTTCCAGTTGGTATAGGATCGTTTTTTCAGTTTCAATGGTGGACATAAGGAATCAGGTTTTGAGGTAATGAAATGCTGAAGTGCCGCCCCAGCCGATAGAAAGGATGGGGTGTTTCATCATAAGGGTTAATATTGACAACCCGCCCATCAAGGGCTTTTTGACTGATGGCCCCTTCCAGAATCATCCGAATCCGATCAAGGTAGACCTCATTCTCACCAGCCACTGTGATACGCCGGCCGCCGCGAATGGTCGTCTCATAGCTCAAGCATTCGCCTAGTTCAGCCACACTCCCCGGATTTAAAAGGGCTAAACTCATTTGTAAGGCTGTTGGCTCAGTCGCCAGCTCGTTCAAATCTGTTCGCCATTCTATTTCTGTCAACTGTCCGCAGCCCACACGTCGTTCACCTCCAATACCTTGATCTATCAACAACTGCATCACAGTATGGAAAAAAGCGGCCAAACGCTCATCCTCCGGCAACCGGGCCAACATGTAATAATGTACCCTACAGTTTTCGCACCAATAGCCCAACTGCACGGCAGCCTGCCCAAAAAAGCCTTGTTGCTGATCGGCAGCATGAACCCGGACCTTGGGTAGATTGACAACCTCATAAAGCTTGGTACGCGCATGACGTTGATCCTTCGGAATGCTTTGTGCTTCTGCTTGTGTAACTACAAATTTACCATCCAATATCAAGCACTTGTCAGGGTCGAACCAGTCAGTGGGCGTAAAATCAGACTCCCATACGCTTTTGGATAAGAACCTGACTTTGCCGAACTCTTTGCGTCGGCTGGTATCTAAGCTTTGAGCTACTTGTGTGCTGCTGTTTTGCCTCGGCTCATTGGAAATGGCCGGTTTAGGCAAAAACCAGATATAATCGGATTCGGATACCTGCCAACAGAAGCTAGCAGAGGAAATGCAAATCTTACCTTCTTTAAAAGCATCAATAAGATTGTCCATCATAGCAGTATCCGGAAATACCGCTGCCGTATTAATGATAGCAGAAAACAAAGTGTCTGAATGAGCTAGTACAGCTGTATCATTCAATGCCATATTCTCACCAAGCCCTACTTGCCCAAAATGAAAACGCGCCCGGCGAGGGCAGCGTAAAAGTATGGTCTGCATAGACTTAGTTTTGTGTTGATAATGCCACGAATTGTTCCGATATTTTTGCTAGTTCGCTATCTAGGGCAACTTCGCCGTAGTTCAGCTCTTTCAGCTCTTTATAGATAAGCGGATCAACTCTGAAAGCAATCTTTCCATAGCCCCGGCTACCATGCCCCCCGAGATAGTCGTCCTGCAGCATTTCCATGGCCATACATAC
>CAZCVM010000098.1:0-7545 GCA_964501965.1 uncultured Leptospiraceae bacterium
GTCTAAATTTTAATTGTACAATGATAAAATAGTAACAATGGAGAAGATAATGAACAAAAAAACAATTAAGAAATTATTGTTGACTGCAATGGGAATCATTGCTGCATCTGCATTATTTGCCGGAGGCCCGGCTGGACCGCCTCGTCATGAACAAAGACCGGAAGGAGGCTTTTCAAACAAATTAACTGGTGTTTGGGACTGTGGCAAATATGGGACCATGAGACTAGCCCACCGAGGCAATACTGTCAAAGGAATCTATTCCTTTCAAAAAGGAGAAATAACCGGAACCGTTGAAAATTATTCTTTCAAAGGAACCTGGAAACAACTCGCCAATGGCAAAACAGGATCTTTCGAATTCGCGGCTTCCATAGAACGCAAATCTAACCGCCCCACTCATTTAAGAGGTGTTTGGAACTATAAGGGAGATAACGACTGGAGAGGCAAATGGGTATGCGTTCGGAATTGAAAATCGAATCGCGCTAAAATCAATTTAGACAAAAGAAGTACCCAGCAAATCATTGCTGAGTTGCCAAAGCGTTTCCTGGACATCTTGGGCATAGGAAACCGATGCAGACTTCTTCTCGCTCATTTCTGAAAAATACTTACCGCTGATTCCTTCAACTCGGGAATCAGCGGCCAAATAAATCGACAATTGCGCTCCATGATCCAATGACGGATCACCCATAAGGCCCCAGCCTGCCTCCAAAAGCTTTGTATTGATCACTCCAGGATGCAGGGCATTGACACATACATTTCTATGTCCCTGATCTTGCAACCGACGATGCAATGCGTAGGTAAATAAAATATTTGCCAATTTTGATTGACTATATGCTTTGTAACCGGTATAATCGGATTCAAGCATTATGTTTTCTTTATTGATTGGACTACTGTCATGAGTCATGGAGCTGACATTGACAATCCGCGACGGTCCATTCTGAATCAAAACATCCAAAAGCATATTGGTCAGCAAAAAATGTGATAAATGATTAATGGCAAAAGTGGCTTCAAATCCATCTTCCGTTACAATGCGTTCATTCAAAAAAACACCTGCATTATTGACCAGCACATTGATATCAGGAAAATTTCTCATTATACGGTAGGCCAGATTTCTCACTTGCTCCATACTAGCCAAATCACATATTTCCAAGTGGATATTTTTATTGCCCGTTTTTTGCACAATTTCATGCATAGTTTTTTGCGCACTTTGCGAGTTGCGCGCGTGAACTATCACACGCGCCTTGGTCTGAGCCAATCCGATAGCAGTAGCTTTGCCAATACCGTCATTAGCTCCGGTTATCAGAATGCAGGGTTTTTGCTTTGTGTTTGTTGTTTTATCCATAGGTCCCTTCTTTCACATTTAGCCATTGGCCTTTTTTTCCGTACCATTTTTATTTATTTGAATGTCCTGGATCATAAAAAGGAACTTTTGAATAAAATTCCATATTTGATCTGCGTCCGCATTGGCACTTGTTTGCAATACTTTTAGTTCTTTGATTTCCGGCATTTGCGCTGCAATATGCGGCATTTGTTCTACCAATTGACTGATAATATCATTGCTGTTTCGCAAATTGCGGATTTCTTGCCTTTTTTGATCTATTTGAACCATTTTATTCTGAAATTGAATATCCTGTTCTTGCTTGATCCTTTCTTCAGACATAGCTTGTTCATGTTCTATTTTTTGCCGCTGCAAGTCAGCCAAAAGAGTTACTTCCTGGAGATTCTTTTCATTTTTCAAACGAAGCTCCTGCATTTCCTGGTTCAATTTTTCTAAGTCCATTGTGAGACGCAATTTCTCGGCTTCCAGCTCCTTTTGCCTTTGTTCCAATCTATTTTCTGATTCAAATTTTTCCAATGATTCTTTTTCTCGCAGCAATAGTTTCTGCTGTTTATCATCTTGTTCTCTTTGGAAACGCATTGCTTCCTGCTGTATCCGGATTTCCTGGGCTTCTGTATCCTTACGCTGACGCAAACTCTCGATCTCTACCATAGTTTCTGTTTGTTTTTGTTCATTTGCCTTTTCAGTTTCCAATTCTTTTTGCGTGATTTCCTGCGTCATGTTTAAATAACTAATACGAGCTGCCTTTTCTTTTTCATGGCGAAACGGACTTTGCAAATTGCTCCATAAAGATTGCGAGCTAACAATCGCCTCCCTGATTTGTACAGTAACTATTTTGATACCCAATCCTTCATCCGATTCCATTTTATCAAAAGACCGGCCTTCCGTGACTTCCCGCAATCGAGTGGTAAGCTCTTCGATTATGGGTGCTTTGTCTGTCAACACTTCCTCCACGCTCATGGTTGCGATTTTGTCTTTGATAGCAGCCTCTGCTTGCTCTCTCAATTGAGCATTGACAATGCCAAGAGGATCACGCCGGTCAGAAAAATCCAGTTTTTTGTACGCAATTGCAATATCGTGTATCTGCCACTGGACATAAGCCAAAATATTTATGCCTTGCTTTTCTTTGCTAATACAATTGGCAACAACTCCGATGGTTTGCATTGCAGCGGGAATTATCAAATACGCGTCGCGATTAGGATTGTAACGGAAAGATACCCCCAAACCCAGTGTGACAGGTTTTTTCCGATTGATCCGGGTATGGACCACATACGCATTTGGCGGCACAATGATTCGGCGCCAAAACATTCTGCCGGTTTCACGCACTGGGGTCGGCTCTTTTTCCAATTGCAATTCTTCTGAAGTTTTGATGCCGGTAAAAGCAACCGGGGGCTTGGGCGGTGCGGAAGGTGCTGGAACTTTGCAGCGTGAATCTTGAATTTGATCTTTTTTTTGACCCACTTCTTGATGCATTTTTTTTGGTAAAGCCATTTCAGAAAATTCCGAATCCGGCTGATCATTGATGGCGAATTGATCCAAATCATTTGACTGGGGCACTGGATCTTCGCGCATATTCATCGACATTGTCTGTTCCTTAAAAATATCTGTTGCTGCTTTTCGCTTTTCCATATTGGCCCCTATTAAAATTCAAACTTTCAAACAATCTTAGAATCATGGCGCAAAATAGCAACTGAAATTTTCTACTAAAAAACTATAAAAAAACATTGACATAAAATCTGATAAAAAAATCATTCAATAAAATAAATTATGTCCTAAAATCCACAAATATACATATAAAGAAATAAATATTCAATAACTCAAAAAGGAACAAATAAATGCTTATCAAAAAAATACAACTTAAAAAAATCCTGCTGCTTTTTATTATCCTAAGTCTGTTTTCAGGCCTTTTTTCTAGCTGCGGCGAAGAAAAAGTTTATACCATATTGATTCCGCCATTTTACAATCAGTCTCCGCAACAAAAGAAAAAAACCGATTCCAATCAGCCAGACTTTTTGGCTCTTGGATTGGCTGATGAAATAATCCGTCGGCTCAATGCCAGCAGCAAAATCAACACGATCTCTCTGGAAGAATTGATGGCCAAGGTCAAATATCAGCAGCAAGTCGGCAATGAAAACCAGGCAAAAGAATACCTAAAGATTGCGAGCAACTGGAATACAGATTATGTTCTTCTCGGCTATTATACTTTCCGGCCAGAGGAAAACATTATCTCATTCAGCGCAAAAGTATACCAGGCAAAGGATTCCAAAATTGTTGCAGTGGCCAATGTATCTGGCGGGCAAAGTGAATGGAACGCAAAGCGAAAAGAGTTGATTTTGACACTGGCAAAAAAAATTGGCATCGATTTGACAGACGCGGAAAAGAAAAACCTGGCGCAAAAGTTTACGGATTCTTTTGATTCATTCATGCAAAATTATATTGGCCTAGCTTATTATTTTCAAGCCCAGGAAGCCAAATTGAAAAAAATCCAGGGCAAAGTCCAGTATTATAGTCAATTGGCTGCATACTACTTTACAGAAGCATTGAAAAAAAACCAGCAATACGAAATTGCGGCAATGTATCTTGCGCAGAATAATGTGTATCCCAGCACAGCAATCCCTACTCCAGAGAAAGTTCAGGGCTTATTTAGCCTGATGACTGTTTTTGGTTACAATAGCAACCAAGTCAAAACCAATATCCAGCTTTGGTTTCAGCAAAATCAAGGAGCCTCGCATATAGTCCAATTGATAAATAGCCTGCCATCTGGATTTTATCTGGAAATCCAGGGTCACAACCATAGCGAGGAAGACAATGTATCCATGCAAAGAGCCAAATATATCTATGATCAACTAGTGGCAAGAGGAGCAGAACCCAGCCGACTCAATTTCAAAGGCTATGGGAATGACAGATACTACCCCTGGACCCAAAAATCCGACCTGACCAATTCTCGAGTGGATTTCGTTGTCAAGTCTGGCAATTAAAAAAATAGCATTATATAATGGAAGTATTAATATAACAAATGGTTTAACACAACCAACAAACCTCCAAAAACTAATCAACAAAAGGAAAATATCATGTTTCATACAAAAAAAATAATCCAAACAATACACAGTCAAAAGCATACGCAAAAATTCTGGCTGATTCTATTGGTGATGACTGTGATGTTGGCTGCGGCCTCTTGCGATGATGCTAAACCAAAAATAGTTTTGTTGATGCCTTTCACGAATCAGGACCAGTCAAAGGATACAGCAAATTCTTATGAATTTCTTTCTTTAGGGCTGGCGGACGAAATCGGCAACAAACTCAATCAATCACCTCAAATAGAAATTATTGACCAATATTTATTGTTGCGGCAATTGAGCTTTGCTCAGACTACCGCATTGGAAAAAAAACAAGACGAAATATTTAACAAATTGAAAAAAATTGAAATGGAGCCGGATTTCTATATCACCGGGCAATTCCTAGTGGAAGATAAAGGGCAAACCAAAGACAATCAGCGTCTAAAATTGATCACACTTCAAGCGCAAGTGCGGGAGCGAAAAAGCAAAAAAGTTGTCGCTGAAGCCAAACGCAGCGGAGATATGCGCCAGTGGTTCCATGTCCGCGGATTGTTGGCCATTGATTTAGCAGAAAAAATGGGAGCACCGTTGACAGATAAACAAAAAGAACAATTGAAAGCTGCCAATACAAACCAATTTTTAGCCTTTCAAAAAAATTATGAAGGCAAAATGTATTATTATAGGTCCTTATCTTATCGCATTAAAAAAGAAAACCAAAAAGCTGAAGAAATGCGCAATAAAGCCAATTTTTATTTTCACAAAGCGCGCAGTTTGGACAATACTTACAAAGAAGCATTGAAAAACTGGGGCCAATCCATCAACCCCAAAGACTATGAACAAAAACAAACAGATAGCAAAACCCAATTGGCTCAATACCAGCTCAATTCTATGGTGATCTATGCCTTTGAATACAAAAAAAACAATGTACATGATATGGAAGCCTGGGCAGATCAATTTTTGCCATACTTAAAAAGTCTCATCAACCGATTGCCTGCTGGACATTACATAGAAATCCAGGGGCACGCCGATGCTTCAGGACCTGAGCAGCCAACGCGCTACAAAAAAGGCAATATTTATTGGTCAGAAGTTCGTGCCAAAATGGTTTATGATATCTTAGTGCGCAAGGGCCTTAGTCCCAACCGGTTGAAAGTCAAAGGTTACGGTTCCAGCCAAACGATTCCCTGGATCAAGGACCGCAAACATCCGGCCCACCGCAGAGTGACCTTTGCTGTCAAATCATAAATTTTATACACTATTGGCGCGGGTCAAATTGGTACAGGACAAATTGCTCGGCTAAACCGGCAAATCCCTGTGCCATAATCTGCGGCTCAAATTCTTCCCAATTGTCGCCATAATGGGTCAAGTACATTTTTGCTTTGATATTTGGACTTAGCTGAGCAAGCTCTTCCCAGGAAGCATGCACTCCACCTGTAAAAAATTGGCAATCATGAAAAATTGCTTCCAGGCCAAACATTCCGTCAAAATCATAGATCAAATCCGGGTCATACAATGTATCGCCAGTAAAAAGAACCCTATCGTCAATCAATGCTCCGGTACTCCAAACTGCTTCGCGCCATGATTTTGCAATATTGGGAATATGCAAAGTACGCATGATTTTTATATTCAATGAGCCAATTTGAATTTCATAGGTATCACGTGGATACCCGGACAATGGTTTTGGTCGGACTACTTCAAAAAAATCATCAAAGGATAATGGCTCAGCAAAACCTTTTTCATTGAACGCTGCTCCGCCCATCAAACTATACTGCCACAAAATATCCTGGTATTCTTCGGTGATATAAATCGTCGGCTTTTTTTGAGTGACATATCTTCCCATGAGAGCAGCTTCTTCCAGGCCGCCGATATGATCCGCGTGGCTATGAGTAATCAGATAATTTTGCACCGCAAAGGAAGGCAAACCAGCACTATACAATGCCTGGGGACATTTCGTTCCGCAATCAATCAATAAATGATCCTGGCCTTTGATTACCAGCAGATTGTTTTGATTGTGCCTTTTTGAAAACGCACTGCCCGTTCCAAGAAAAAACAATTCCAAAATTCCATCGTTGGTCAATTGCAATGCTTTGTCGCTATTTTGCTGTATTTTGGTTGTTCTCATTGTCTTTGATTTTTTCAATGTTTTGCTCGCTGTCATTGTGTTTTTCCTTTTTGGCGGGAAATATTGCACAAAAGACCCATAATAATCATAGAAGTAATCAAATGTGATCCCCCATAACTGATAAACGGCATCGGTATTCCGGTTATCGGCATACTCGCAGTAACAACCGCTATATTTATTACAGCGTGAATCACAATAATGGACAATAAAGAAAATCCCAAAACCATATTTTTTGCTGATTCTGTCTTCATTAGGATTTGCCAGACGCGAATCAGTAAAAACAGAAACAAAAAAAGCAAACCCAGGCTCCAAATCAAGCCCATCTCTTCGGCAACAGCAGCATAAATAAAATCTGTTTGCGGTTCAGGAAGTCTTCCTCTTTTTTGAATACCATTCCCCAAACCCCTGCCCCAGGGCCCGCTATGATAAAAAGCTGTCAATGATTGAACCAATTGATACCCTTTACCAGTGGGATCAGCAAACGGATCCATAAAGGCCATTACCCGCCGCCAATTTTTTTCCATGGTATACAAGAAAATATATATGACCGGCAAAAACAACATCGGAAATAAAACCAGATACTTCAATGGAATGCCAGTCACAAATAAAGTTATCACCACAATCATAACAATCAGCATAGCTGACCCCATATCCGGCTGCAAGATCACACTCAACACCGCAGGAATTATAAACAATACTGGCTTGATAAAAAACCAGATATTGTCCTCTTCTTTCAAAGCAAGTCCCTGATTTCCTTGATCAAATCTTTGGTCTATGTGCCGATCATTTTTCTTGTCTGGCTCAGGTACTAAATATTTTACTAGAAAAATCACAATAATAATTTTGATCGGTTCTGAAGGCTGAAACGAAAAATAGCCCAGACTAAACCAACTCGTCGCGCCATTGGCAGTTTTGCCCAGTCCAGGCACAAAAAGTAATGCTAGAAGCACACTAAAAAACAATAGCAATACATCCGCCCATTGATACAACAATTTCAAACGAATACGCGCTGCCACAGCCATAAATCCAGCACC